>JBQCJQ010000104.1:0-2561 GCA_051952615.1 Humibacter sp. | reverse complement strand
CCGAACGCGCGCTTGCGCTCCCACGCCCTCCGCAGCGGTCCGCCGCGGCTGACCCGCACCGTCGGGCGGGTGGGCAGAAGGGATGCCTCACGCAGCGCGACGAGCATGCCGAGCTGGTCGGCCCAGTCGTCATCGGCTGCGGGGTGGAAGTAGTTGTCCTCTCGCCATCCGTCGACGACGCGCTTGAACCGGGCCGCGATCAGATCGCGTGAGGTGCCGAGCAGCCCGCTGCCCATGAAGACCTCGTTGATCAGCTTTCCGGTCACGCCGAAGTCGGCCAGCACCAGCGACGGAACGTCGTGGGCGATCGCCTCGAGGGTCGCGGTCGAGCTCACCGTGACGAAGCCGACCGCCCTGGCGAGGTGGTCGCTCATCGCGCCCGTCTCGACGACGAGGTTCGGCGGGGCATCCTCCGGCATGAGATCCGCGAACGGATACCGTTCGAGGTGCGTCTGCCCCTCGCCGCCGACCGCCCGGATCTTGACGACGACCCTGAGGTGCGGGTTCTCTCGCGCGGTGTCGGCCAGCCAGCCCATGAGCATGCGTCGCGCGTCGATCCCTGCCGGAACGGTCGGCTGTGCGGCGAACACGATGCTGTCGCGCTTCACGTCGGAACGTATGCCCGAGACGGCATGCAGGAACGGGAGTGTCGAGAGCCCGAACCGGTGCGTCATGTCGTGCTCGGCCGCCAGAGCCCGGTACTCACGGATCTCCCGGTGGCTGTGCAGCACGAAGAGGTCGGACTGAGCCCTGAGGAAGAGACCCTTCCACTTGGCGGGCGTCGAGATGCCGGGAAGCCCGGTCACGAGCACGGGGCGGTGCGACACCCGTCGGATGATCTCGCCGATCAGCACCTCGGCGATCGGTCCCCTGGTGGCGACGAGCACGGCATCGGGCCGCTCAGAGCGCACCTTGTCGATGATCTCGCCCAGCTGCAGCCGTTCGATCGTCACGCCGTTCGGCCCGACGGCGCTCACCAGCTGCGCGTCGCTGGCGGTGGCGGCGGTGTTCACCGCGACCAGGGAGGTCTCCCAGTCCTCTGGCAGCGTCGCAAGAAGGGTCGCCCCCCACTTGACGAACGAGTCGGAGTCGACGATGCCGAGGATTCTGCGAGTCACGGGATGGCCGGGCCTTTCAGATCGTGAGCGGTGGTGCTGGCGGGGAGGAGCGCTACGCCTCGACGCGGCGCAGCTTGGCGAGCGGTGCGAGCTCGCCGGGGAAGACGCGCTTCACGCCGTCGCCCATGGCCTGCTCGATGATGCGGATGTCGCGTACGAGGTGCTGCAGCCCCTGGGGCTCCAGCGACGCGGCGTGGTCGCTTCCCCACATGGTGCGGTCGAGGGTGATGTGGCGCTCGACGGCGGTGGCGCCGAGGGCGACAGCGGCGAGGGAGATCTGCAGGCCGGGCTCGTGTCCGGAGTAGCCGATCGGCACGCCCGTGAAGCGCTCGCCGAGGGTGTGGATCATGCGCAGGTTGGCTTCCTCGGCCGGAAGCGGGTAGGTCGAGGTGGCGTGCAGGACAACGAGCGGCGACCCGTCGAACGCGGCGACCGCGCGGTCGATCTGCTCCATGGTCGACATGCCGGTGGAGAGGATGACCGGCTTGCCCGTCGCACGCATCGCCTCGAGCAGCTCCAGGTCGGTGACCGACGCCGACGCGACCTTGTACGCGCACACGTTGAGGTCCTCGAGGAACTCGACGGACGGCACGTCCCACGGGGAGGCGAACCAGTCGAGGCCGCGCATCGTGGCGTAGTCGCCGAGCTCGACGTACTGGTCGTGATCGAACTCGACCCGGTACCGGTACTCGAGGTAGGTCATCTCGCCCCACGGCGTCTGCCGGGGCGTGTTCTTCATGTGCTCGGGGGTGGAGATGGCGGGCGTGCGCTTCTGGAACTTCACGGCCTGCGCACCGGCGTCGGCCGCGACGTCGATGAGTCGCTTGGCGATCTCGACGTCGCCGTTGTGGTTGAGACCGATCTCACCGATCACGTAGACCGGGTTGCCGGTTCCGATGGTGTTGGACCCGATGGTGACTGTCATGACTTCGCTTTCTCTTTCAGGATGAGTTCCGCGAGCTCGCGCACCGCGCCGGCGCCGCCGGCAGATGCGAGGACTCGTCGTGATGCGGCAATGGCTTGCGGGTGCGCGTCCGCGACGGCGAACGGCCAGCCGACGACGCCCAACGCGCCGAGATCGTTCACGTCGTTGCCGAGGTAGGCGACGCGTTCCAGCGGGATCCCCGTCTGCGCCGCCCAGGCGGCCAGTGCGGTGGCCTTGTCGTCGATGCCCTGCAGCACCTCGACGCCGAGCTTCGCGGCCCGTGCGCCGACGACCGGGTTCTTCTCCGTCGACAGGATCAGCACGGGAACACCCGACTCGCGCAGCAAGCGCACCCCGAGCCCGTCGCGACGGTTCACGGTCACGGACTCGACACCGTTCTGATCCACCTGCACCCGGTCATCCGTGTGCACACCGTCGAAATCGGTGACCACCGCTTCGACGGCGGCAAGACCGTGAGCGGATGCCTGCGCGTCGAGTTCTGCGTCGAGTCCTGAGCC
>JBQCJQ010000103.1:0-2159 GCA_051952615.1 Humibacter sp. | reverse complement strand
TGCCGATGGAGATCGGGATGCCGTTCCAGATCTTCGACCACCTCGGACTGCCGTACGACGTGGTGCTCTGCGGGCGCACGCCGGGCCCGGTCGACACCACCGGCGGGTGGTCGGTGAATGCCACGCACGGCCTCGAAGCGGTGGCGAGCGCCGACACCGTGATCGTGCCGGCGTTCCGCGACGCGACCGCCGGCATCCCCGACGACGTCGCCGACGCCCTCCGTGAGGCGAGTCGCCGCGGGGCGCGCATGGTGTCGATCTGCACGGGAGCGTTCGCGCTCGCTGGAGCGGGCCTCCTAGACGGCCGACGTGCCACCACTCACTGGCGCTATACGGATGCCCTTGCACGGCAGCATCCGCTGGTGACGGTCGATCCCGACGTGCTCTTCGTCGACGAGGGCGACGTGATCACCTCGGCGGGCGTGGCGAGCGGGATCGACGTGTGCCTGCACATCCTTCGGCTCGATCACGGGGCGGCGGTGGCCAATGCCGTCGCGCGCGACATCGTCGCGGCGCCGCATCGCGACGGCGGCCAGGCCCAGTACATCGAGCGGCCCCCGTTGGCGGAGCAGCGCGGCACGAGCCTCGCAGCGACGCAGACCTGGGCGTTGGCGCGACTCGACCGGCCGCTCACCGTCGGCGATCTTGCGGCGCACGCACGGGCATCCGCTCGCACGTTCGCCAGGCAGTTCGTCGCCGAGACCGGCACGACGCCCCTGAAAGGGCTGTACGCGGCACGCATAGATCGCGCGAAGGAACTGCTGGAGACCACCGAATTCGGAGTCGACCGCGTCGCCGAGCTGTGCGGCCTCGGCACCGCGGCGAACCTGCGGCTGCACTTCCGGCGCGCCACGGGCGTGAGCCCCAGCGACTACCGCCGCACGTTTGCGGCCTGAGTGAGCGCACCCGACACGATGCGGCCGTCGTGCAGCTCAAGCACGCGGGTGGCGCGCTCCGACATCGCGGGGTCGTGGGTCGTCACCACGGCGGCCATCCCCCGGTCCCGCACCAGGCCGACGAGCAAGTCCATGATGACGGCCGCCGTCATGCTGTCCAGCTGGCCGGTGGGCTCGTCGGCGAAGAGAACGTCGGGGTCGGTCGCGAGGGCTCGCGCGATGCCGACGCGCTGCTGCTGGCCGCCGGACATCTCCGGCGGTCGCTGTGCGGCGTGCTCGGTGAGGCCGACGTCGGCGAGCAGGCGTGCGACACGGGCATCCCGCTCGTCGGCCGGCATCCGCTGCAGCCGCAGCGGCAGTTCGACGTTCTCCGCGGCGGAGAGCACCGGGATGAGCCCGAACCCCTGAAAGACGAACCCGATGCGGTCTCGCCGCACCCGAACGAGCTCGTCCTCGGTGGCTGCGCTCAGCTCGACGTCGCCGAGCCACACGGACCCGCTGGTGGGACGGTCGACCGCCGCCAGCATGTTCAGCAGCGTCGTCTTGCCCGAGCCGGAGCGCCCTTTCACGACCAGAAGCTCCCCCGGCCGCACCTCGACGTCGATTCCAGCGCACGCCTCGACCCTGGTCGCGCCCTCGCCGAACACCCTGGTGAGCGCCCTCGCGCGCAACACCGGCTGGATGTCGCCGGCCGCGTCGACCGTGCCTGTCATGACTCCTCCTCGGGCGCTGCGGGCCGCTGCGACGACGAGACCCGCACGTGCGTCGGCTCCAGCTCGAGCCGCACCCGGTCGCGCAGCTGCAGCCGGGTGACGTATTCGGCGGGCAGCTGCAGTCGGCCGGAGCGGTCGATCACCGTGAATTCCTCGGCAACAGCGTGCTCGCCGCCCTCGCCGTGGCTGCGGAACACCTCGGTCGACGTGCGTCCGTCGCGGATCAGCACCGTGCGACGCACGTGCTCGGCCACCGTCGGGTCGTGGGTGACGATCAGCGTCGTGACGCCGAGCTCGCGGTTCACCCGGCGCATCACCTCGAGCACCTCGACGCTCGTTGCGTCATCCAATTCCCCTGTCGGCTCGTCGGCGAGAAGCACTCGTGGGTCGTTCGCCAGGCTCACGGCGATGGCGACGCGCTGCTGCTCTCCGCCGGAGAGCTCGGCGGGCATCCGTTCCGCCTTGTCCCCGATTTCGAGCAGGTCGAGCAGCTCATCGCAGCGCGCCGACCTGCGCGCGGTTCGGTCGCGCCCGCGCCGAGCGCCGCCGG
>JBQCJQ010000102.1:0-12354 GCA_051952615.1 Humibacter sp. | reverse complement strand
CGGTAGAAGTCGACGTCGGCTCGCGAGGAGATGGCGCTCGCCGTGCCGTCATCTGCGATGCCGAGTCGATCGATCTCCTCGAAGCTCCGCGATCCGTCGGGGAAGAAGCCCTGTCGAGCAGCACTCGGCGGTCCCATCGTCACCGCCATCTCCTCCTCCCACGGCGAGCCGTCGGCCTGCACGGCCATGTAGGGCAGCGGGTACAGCCCATCGGAGGGTTCGAGGGTGACCGCGTACACCGGGCGGTCGGCCTCGGTGGCAGGGCTCTCGCGGAAGACGCCGTCGGGCCCGACGTAGCCGTCCGGTGCGCCGTAGAGCTCGGCGGCGTCCCTTTCGAGTGGATGTGCCGAGAACTGCTCGACGTAGACGGTCACGGGCGCGGCCAGCCGCTGCGCTCGGAGGGCGTCGAACCTCAGCGGTTGGCCGTTCTCGTCGGTCAGAAGCGGAATTCCGTGCTTGGCCCGTGCCTTGTTGGAGGTGACGAGAGGCGGCGTGTTCTGGATGGTCGCCGTCGGGCCGCTCAGATGGGCGATCCTGACGCGCTTCGGCTGGGCCACGGGTGCTCCTTCGTGTCACGTGAAGTGGTGAGCACCAGGCTGGCCGCGTGCGATTTCGGGGGAGTCTCTTCTCAGTTGCCCGCCCGTAACTTGTCCATGGGCCTTAGACGGTTACGTGGGATGCGGTCGCTGAGGGCTACCGTGCGCGATTGATCGCCTGGCGCAGGCGGAACGCCTGCACCTTGTGACGGTTCTGGCAACGCGGACTGCAGAAGCGTCGTGTTCCGCTGCGTGTGTCGTCGAAGAAGACCCTGTCGCAACGGTCGGCGCCGCACACCGAGATGTAGGCGGTCGCGCCGGACGAGACCCAGGACGCCAGTGCGGCACAGCACCCGACCTGCCATCCCTCGACGGCGGTTGCGTCATGATCCTGGTAGTGCAGCGACCACGGCGGCTCGCTGGAGAGGTGGAGCTGAGCGGGATACTCCGCCAGCAGTGCGTTGATCTTCGGCACCGCCGTCGGCAGGTCTCCTCGGCCGAGGTCGAGCAGCACCTCGTGGAGCCGCTCAGCGAGCAGCCACAGCTGGGCGGCATCCGCCACCTCGAACGGGGTCTGCTTGCGATAGAAGAGGTCGCACACGTCGTTGGCGGTCGTCACAGCTTCGAGCGGATCGTCGGTGGGATCGAAGCGCACGCCGTTCGAGTGGCCCGGAGCGAGTCGATTGCTGAGCTCGATCGCCGCCAGCACGAGCTGATCGCGATGTGAGCCGCTCGGGCGGGTCATCATTCCCTTCAGCACCATGCGGCAACGATAACCGCGTGCCGGCACAGGCGTGGGCGGTGATGAATGTAACCGTCAAAGGCCCACGAACACGTTACCGACGGGCAACGGCGTGGAGATTCCCGCGAAACGGCCGACCGCCACGGTAGTACACATCGAATCGCGTACCGCCGGAGGCCGCTATGACCATCGCTCCACTCGCACCCGCTCGCACTGGCCGCGCTGAACTCACGATCAACGGTGTCTCACGCAGATTCGCCTCTGACGCCGGCACGACCGTCGCCCTCGACAACGCGTCGTTGACCGTGCGGCCCGGTGAGTTCCTGTCGATCATCGGACCGAGCGGGTGCGGAAAGAGCACGCTCTTCAACCTCATCGCGGGGCTCGATCTGCCGAGCTCCGGTGTGGTCGAGATCAACGGCGAGTCGATCATCGGGGAGCAAGGGCACGTCGGATACCTGCTGCAGAAAGATCTGCTGCTGCCCTGGCGCAGCGTTCTCAACAACGTCATCATCGGCATGGAGATCTCCGGTGTGCCGAAGCGGAAGGCGCGTGAGATCGCGATGCCCTTTCTCGAGGCATACGGCCTCAAGGACTTCGCCGACCACCGCCCCGACCAACTCTCCGGCGGTATGCGTCAACGCGCTGCTCTGCTGCGTACCGTGCTCTTCAATCGCGACGTGATCCTCCTCGACGAACCGTTCGGCAAGCTGGACGCGCAGACCAGGGCGACCATGCAGGAATGGCTTCTCGACCTCTGGGACGACTTCAAGAAGACCGTGGTCTTCGTCACCCATGACATCGACGAGGCCGTGTACCTCTCGGACCGCGTCATCGTCATGTCTCCACGACCGGGGCGCATCGTCGCGGACATCCCGATCGACCTCAGCCGCCCGCGCAAGCCGGCCATCGTGACGAGCCCCGACTTCGTGGACTACAAGACCCGCATCCTCTCGCTGCTGCACGGCAGCGACACAACAGCGCCCTCGAAGGAGTCCTAGCCATGACCACCCTCGTCTCATCGCCGCGAATCGGCTCGATGGAGTCCCTCGCCGGGCTTCCTCGCCGAACCGCCCGCCGGCGTCGTCGGCCGCTCTTCCCGACGGAGCCCGCGACCTGGAAGGTCGTCGTCACGGTCGGCGCCATCGTCATCGGCGTCGTTCTCGCATGGGAGGTCCTCGCCGACCTCGGGGTCGTCAACGTGTTCTTCTGGTCGAAGCCGAGCATGATCTGGTCGTCGTTCGTGACCAACATCACCAAGGGCACCATGATCGCCGACATCCAGTTCACCTTCACGTCGACGATCCTCGGATTCGTCATCGGCGTCGTCGGCGGAGGGATCATCGGCCTGTCGTTCTGGTGGTCGCGCTACTACGCCAAGGTCGCAGAGCCGCTTCTGATCGCACTCGAGGCCATGCCGAAGCTGGCGCTCGCGCCGATGATCGTGCTCGCGTTCGGCATCGGACTCCCATCGAAGGTCGCCATGGCGACGGCGATCGTGATCATCATCCAGATCCTCAACGCCCACAGCGCGGTACGACGCGTCGACCGCGACGAGCAGACCCTGCTCTATTCGCTCGGCGCGAGCAGGTGGCAGGTGTTCACCAAGGTCGTGGTTCCCGCGACCCTTCCGCCCATCATCGCGAGTTTCAGGGTCGCGATCGGCCTGGCACTCACCGGCGCGATCGTCGGCGAGTACGTGGGGTCGCAGAACGGCCTGGGCAAGATGATCCAACTCGCGGCATCCACCTTCGACATCTCGCTGATCTGGGTGGGCGTGTTCACCCTCGCCGTCATGGCGTTCCTGCTCTACATCGTCGTCGGCGTCATCGAGCGCGTGCTCATGCGCGTCGTGCACGGCTGACATTCACCCTTCCCCAAGGAGACCCCAATGAAACGACAGCTCTTCGCAACGGTCGGCCTGCTCGGCGCAGCCACCCTCGCGCTATCCGGATGCGCCACCTCGGCGAGCGCCACCGACTCGAGCGGCAGCACCAAGATCGTGATCGCGGAGCCGGTGCACGGCATCGGCTACCTGCCCCTGTACGCCGCGATCGACAACGGCTACTTCACGAAGCAGGGACTCGACGTGCAGACCACCACGTTGACCGGCGGCGCGCACGTCAACGCGGTGCTCAGCGGGAACGCCTGGGGCTTCATCGGTGGCATCGAGTCGGCCGCGATCGCCAACGCCAAGGGCGCGCAGCTCGTGGCCGTCGCCGGCGTCGTCGACCGTGCGAACGTCTACTGGGTAGCGCGCAAGGGCGTCACCATCAACCCGAACGACATCGCCGGATCGCTCAAGGGGCTGCGGATCGCGGCGAGTCGGCACGGCGGTTCCGTCGAGATCGACACCCTGTACGAGCTCAAGAAGCTCGGGCTGAATCCGGCCAAAGACGTCACCATCATCAACAACGACGTCAGCGGATCTGAGCTCTCGCTGCTGAAGTCCGGCCAGGCGGACATCGCGGCGACCAGCGAGCCGGTGCTCGGCCAGGGCGTGTCTCAGGGTGTCTGGGGCGAGCCGTTCGTGAGTCTCCCCGCCGAGCTCGGCAAGTTCGCCTATTCCGACATCGTCACGTCGAAGGCCAATGTCAAGAGCGACCCGACGACCGTGAAGAAGTTCGACGAAGCCCTCTCACAGGGCATGAACTACGTCATCTCCAACCACGACGGCGCCGAGAAGATCGCGGAGAAGGAGTTTCCCACGATGCAGCCGGACGTGATCAAGACCACCCTTGCCCGCACCTACAAGGACAAGTTCTGGGACGGCGTCGACGTCACGCCGGCAGCGCTGAAGGTCGACCTCACCGTCGCCCGCGACGCCGGCCTGCTGCAGGACTCGTCGAACCCGGCGACCGCGAGCAACATCCTCGACCTCTCCTACCTTCCGAAGGGCCGGTAGGCATCTCGACATCCACCCAAGGCTCACCGCACACAGAAGCCCCGACATCCACCGAAAGCAGGACTCCGATGACCGACCTTCCCTATCGCTACGACCCCGCGCACACGGCCCTGATCGTGGTCGACGTGCAGAACGACTTCTGCAGCCCGGACGGCTCGCTCGGCAAGATCGGCAACGACGTTTCGGCCGCGGTCGAGATGGTGCCGCGTCTGAACACGCTGATCGACGCGGCCCGTGCGGCTCAGCTGCCGGTCATCTTCATTCAGACATTCCACGACGAGACCAATGACACACCCCAGTGGCTGAACCGGCACGGCGAACCCGGCCTCAAGCGCTCCGGGATCACCTGCCGCACCGGCACCTGGGGTGCGGAGTTCTACGAGGTCGAACCGCTACCGGGCGAGATCGTCGTGAACAAGTACCGTTACTCCGCCTTCGCCGGAACCAACCTGCAGATCGTGCTGAAGACGCTCGGCATCGAGTCGCTCCTGTTCACCGGCGTGGCAACCGAGATCTGCGTCGAGTCGAGTCTGCGCGACGGGCTGTTCGCCGAGTACTACGTCTCGCTCGTCGAAGATTGTGCGGCGAGCTACGACCAGGATGCCCACCGCGCCTCGGTGCGGGGTGTCGAGCGCAACTTCGGCACCGTCGTCACGAGCGAGCAGCTCGCCGGCCTCTGGGCGTCGCATCTCGAACTGAGCACGGCGGCGGCCTGAGTCGCATACTGCGTTTCCCGGTCCTGCGATTCCCGTCACGTCGGCGAATCGCAGGCCGGGTGAACAGCGGTTGAAGCCCTCGTGGAATCCGCTTCGTGACGCATCGGTGCCTGTCACACTCGATGAGAAGTGAGAACCACCTGCGACACCGATGGATGACCGTGAACAAGCGAGCCGCCACCCAGCCGCGCTATCACGAGGTCGCCTCGGAACTGCGGCGCCGCATCGCCGACGGAAGCGTCGAGCTCGGGGCATCCCTGCCCTCCGAGCACGCGTTGGCCGAGCATTTCGGGGTGTCCCGCGACACGGTGCGCAAAGCCCTCGAGCGGCTGCAGCTGCGCGGCATCGTGGATGCCCGCCACGGCGTCGGCTGGATGGTGCAGTCGTCCCTCCACACGCAGCCCTTCGGGGTTCTGCGGTCGTTCGCACAGTGGGCAGAGGATCGAGGGCTCGCGCCGGGTGGCCGGCGCATCTTCCAGGAACGGTCGGTCGCCAGCGCCTCCGAGGCCCGCGCGCTGCATCTGCCGCTCGGGAGCGAGGTTCTGCGCGTCACGCGCATGCGCACGCTCGACGATCGGCCGGTCATGCTCGAGCGCACGACCTATACGGCGTGGGTGGCCGACGTGATCGAGCGCCTGCCGCCGGACGCACCCTCGGTGATCGCCGCGCTGGAAGACGTCGGCATCACGGTTCAGTTCGGCAAGCACCACATCGATGCGGTGTCGGCCTCGAGCGACGATGCGCGGCTGCTCCGAATCCGCAGATCCAGCCCTCTGCTGCGCATCGAGCGCGAGACCTTCGGTCACGACGGCCGCGCGATCGAGCACGGCGAGGACCGCTACCTGCCGGACACCATCAAGTTCGAGGTCGACTCCTCCGCCACGAACGCGAAAGTCGGCCACCACTTCCTATGACGGGCGAGCGATGACCATCATCTACGACTGCAACGATCCAGAGCAGCGAGTCGACGGCCTCGCCGCGGCACGGGAGGCGATCGCGCGCGGCGAACTCGTCGTCATCCCGACCGACACGGTGTACGGCATCGCGGCCGACCCGTCGAACGCCGCGGCGGTGCAGCAGCTTCGGGACGCGAAGGGCAGCAGCCGGGACGCACCCCCCGCCGTTCTCGTGTCCGAGCCGGTGGCCATCAACTCGGTCGCGACGCGCATCCCGGGAGCCGTCCACCAGCTCACGCCACGGTTCTGGCCTGGAGCGCTCACCGTGGTGCTCCAGGTGCTGCCGACGCTCGGGTGGGATCTCGGCGACAGCAACGGCACCATCGCGGTGCGGATGCCCGCGAACGAGCTGTCGCTCGAGCTTCTGCGCGAAACCGGGCCGCTCGCGGTCTCGGGCGCCAACAGCGCCGGCCCGCCGGCGGCGACCACGGCCCTTGCCGCCTTCGAAGCGCTGGGCGATGCGGTCGCCGTCTATCTCGACGGCGGTGATGTCGAGGCGGATCCTGCCCTGCCGTCCACGATCCTGGATGCCACGCCCGAAGCCGGCACCGGGCACTTCCGCGTGCTGCGGCCCGGCGCCGTCGGCATCGAGCGGCTGCGCATCGTGTTGGGCGACGACGCCGTCATCGACGTGACGGAGGGCGCCGAGGAGCCGGTCACGACCGACTGATTCACCCGATCGGGGGACAGCAAACCCATCACTGTGCACAGTCGATGGTCCTGATTCCGGCCGTCACGGCGCGCCGCCGCCACTTGATCGATCGCCGTTCACCCGGATGTCACCCTCGGCGATTGGCATCGCGGTTGGGCCTCACGGCCGGGCCGCGAACCCCGCGAGCACCGCCTGGCCTCCGTGACGAGACAGGAGATCCCCCATGACCATCGAGTCCGACCAGCCCGAATCGGAAGCCCTCGGTACTGAGAGCGCCGAGGCGAAGGGCGTTGACCGTCGCGGCTTCTTGAAGGTGACCGGTGCAGCCGCCGTCAGTGCGGGTGTCGCAGGCGTGGCCCTGACGTCACCGCTGGGCGCTTCGTCTGCCGACGCGGCGGAGACCGCCTACGCCGCTCCCAAGGACATCACACGCACCATGTCCGACCTCAAGCACGTGGTCATCCTGATGCAGGAGAACCGCTCGTTCGACCACTACTTCGGCGAGCTGCCGGGTGCTCGCGGTCACAACGACAAGCAGGCGCTGAAGTTCCAGGACGGCACGACGGTGTTCCAGCAGCGTGACGCCGCCGGCGTCATCCACACTCCTCAGGTGGATGACAGTGCCTGGGGCACCGACCACAGCTTCACCACTCTGGGCGGGCGCCAGTGGAACACCTGGGTGAAGGAGAAGGGGGCGGAGGCGATGAACTACCACTCGCCCGCCTACATGTCCTTCTACTGGTCGCTCGCCTCCCAGTTCGCCGTCGGCGACCAGTACTTCTGCTCGATCCTCGGACCCACCGACTGCAACCGCAAGTACCACTGGAGCGGCATGTCGAACGGCGAGATCGGCAACTCCGACGAGGCGAACTACGACCGCAACTGGATCACCGTGGCGGAGCAGCTGCAGCAGGTCGGCATCGACTGGCGCATGTTCTCCGACAACAGCGGTTCGGGGAACGGCGGCCGCCAGGCCTACCGCAGCGACTGGCTCGGTGACTACGGCGACAACGAGCTCAAGTACTTCAAGGGCTTCGAGCCGAACGGCCTCGCCGCCTCCGACCCCAAGCTCGCCGAGGGGACCGGCCTGATCTGGCGCGCCAACGCGCAGTACTACCTGCCCAGCCCCGCATCGAGCGTCGTCGCGAACACCGACTCGGCGGCCAACCTCGACTACGTGCTGAAGGACTTCATCGCGGCGTGCGCACCCGATGCCGAGCATCCTCTCCCCGCGGTCTCGTGGATCACGGCCCCCTACGGCTGGTGCGAGCACCCCGCTGCGGACTCCCAGCACGGCGAGCGCTACGTCGCGCGCATCCTGCAGGCCCTGCAGAGCAACCCGGAGATCTGGAACAGCACGCTCTTCCTCATCAACTACGACGAGAACGACGGCAAGTTCGACCACGTTCTTCCGCCGTTCGCCGAGCCCGGCACTCCCGGCGAGTACACGAACAAGGCCGAGAAGATCAACGTCTCGAACATCGTCACCACGGGCGGATCGCCGATCGGCCTCGGGCCGCGCGTTCCGCTGGTGATGGTCTCCCCGTGGACCCGAGGCGGATGGGTCGCCTCCGAGGTCTTCGACCACACCTCGATCATCAAGTTCCTCGAGACCTGGTCCGCGCACCTCGGCAAGCCGTTCACCTCGCCGAACATCAGCGACTGGCGCCGCTCCATCGTCGGCGACCTGACCAGCGCGCTCGACTTCGCGCACCCGCAGTTCGGTCCGGCGACCTTCCCGGACCCGGTCGCAGAGGTTCCGGTCACGGTTGCGGATGACCACATGAAGCACCGCGCACTGCCGTTCCACGGGCACGCCACCCTCACCGAGGACCGGACAACGGGGAAGGTCACCGCGACTCTGTCCGCCGAAGGCCCGAAGGGCAAGGCGCTGAGCTTCCAGGTCTTCCCGGATGCCTACCTGCCGTTCTCGAACACCCCGGTCACCGTGGCCGCGGGAGCCGCGGCGCCCTACGTGTGGGATGCCACCAAGACCGACGGCAAGTACGCGTTCTCGATCTACAGCAACGACGGCTTCGTGCGCTCCTTCGCGGGGCAGCTCGTGCCCGCCGATGAGTCCCAGGCGGGCATCCCGCGCGTCGAGGCGAAGCTCGAGAAGGGCCCGAACGCCCGCATCAAGTTCACGCTGCACAACGACGGCGCCCAGCCGGTACGCCTCACGCTGACCGCCAACGACTACGCCGGAGACACCACGGTCGTCGAGCTCGACGGCTCGAAGCACAAGACGCTGCAGTGGGACACGCAGGACGGCTACTACGACGTCATCATCACCGCCGACACCGGCAACGGCTGGACCCAGCGCTTCGCCGGCCGTGTCGCCACCGCCACCGACGACTCGCAGGGGAACTGACCGACGATGTTGAAGGATGTCCGCGCAAGACTGGGCGCCGCCGTGCTTGCGGCTGCTGCGCTGATCCTCACGCTCTTCATCGCGGTGCCGGCGACCGGTGCTGCGGCCGCCGACGCGGCATCCGTGACAGGGGTCGTGACGTCGACCCCGGTCATCCAGGCCGGAACGCCGCTCAAGGTGGACTTCGGAGCGCCCTCCAACCAGGTCAGCGTCACGAACTGGGTCGGCTTCTACTACAACCAGACGCCGGGCGCCTCGTGCCCGTCGCCGTCGACGTACTGGCAGTACACGTCGACAGGCGGCACGAGCGAGCCGGCGTCAGGCACGCCGGCGCCGGCAACGGGAACCCTCACGTTCGACACGCACGGGTGGGCGGCGGGGAACTACGCCGTCTACCTCTGCTACAGCGACGGCTACACCAAAGTGGGCACCGCCATCACGGTGACGGTGCTGCCCGCACCGGGCATCCTGAACGCGGACTTCGCGTCGGGCGCTCCCGTCGACCACGCCCAGGGCCTGGCTGCGACCACCTATGGTGCTCCGAAGGTCGCAGCCGCCCCCGCCCTCGGCGGACAGCAGGCCGCGACGTTCAACGGCACCACCGACGCGTACCAGTTCGACTTCTCGAACCAGTACAGCAAGCTCGCGAGCGCGCTCACCGTCGAATGCAAGTTCCGGTGGAACGGCGCCGCTCTGTCGACGCTGTCCGCGAGCGCGTTCCCGTCCATCTGTTCCGGCGAGCAGAGCGGCGGCGTGAACATCGAGGTGTACAACAACAAGCTCAACGCGAGCATCGACGTCGGCGGATACAAGTACGCGTACGCGGCGGCTGATGCCGTGGCTCCGGGCACGTGGTACGACGCGGTCGCGACGTGGAACGGCTCGACCCTGAGCCTGTACCTCAACGGCGCGCTCGCCGCCTCGACGGCGGCGGCTGGGACCCTCACTCTGCCGGCATCCGTGTCGCAGAAGTGGACCCTGGGCGCGGATGTGAGCGGCAGCGGAGGCATCGAGGCGGAGGCTCCTGTCAGCCTGGCGGCATCCCGCATCTGGAACACGTCGCTCAGCGCGACGCAGGTCGGTGCGCTCTACGCGATGTCGGCCAACAGCGTCACGCTGCAGCAGACCGGCAAGGGCATGGCGGCGGCGACGCCCGCCAACGCCGGAGCCGGCCAGACCGTGACGCTGACCGAGACGCCGGCGACCGGCTATCACTTCGGTGGATGGCAGGTGACGAGCCCTGCGGACGGCAGCGTCACGATCGGCAGCGACGGAACCTTCACCATGCCGTCGGTGCCCGTCACGATCGGTGTTCCGTTCGCTCCGAACGCCTACACCGTGCACTTCGACGGGAACGGTGCGGACGGCGGCGCGACGGCGGACGAGTCCTTCTCCTACGATCAGCAGGCGGCGCTCACGGCGGACGGATACACCAAGTCCGGCGACGAGTTCGCCGGTTGGGCGACCACCCCGACCGGCAACCCGGCCTACTCCAACGGGGCGCAGGTCTCGAACCTGTCGTCGAAGGACGGCGACACGGTCACGCTGTACGCGGTGTGGATCCCGGTGGGCTCGCACCTCATCGTGGTGAACACCGGCGGCCACGGCACGGCAAGCGCGGCCGTGCGTGGCGCGGCGCCCGGCGATCGCGTCGTGCTCACCGCGAAGCCCGACACCGGTTACCACTTCGCCGCGTGGAAGGTGACGGCGCCGGCCGACGGCAGCGTCAGCGTCGCGTCGGACGGCTCGTTCGTCATGCCCGACCAGGGCGTCACGGTCGAGGCGGACTTCGCAGCCAACACCTACACGGTGAAGTTCGACGGCAACAGCGCAACGGTCGGTTCGATGGATGACCTCGCGCTCACGTACGACACCCCGGCGACGCTTCCCGCGGTCGGCTTCATCCGCGACGGCTACATGCTTGCGGGATGGGCGACGAGCGCGAACGGTGACGTCGCCTACGCGCCCGGCGCGTCCGTCAAGAACCTCACCGCGACGAACAACGGTGTGGTGACCCTGTACGCGAAGTGGACGGAGCAAGTGGCATCCGCCGGTTCGTGGTCGAGCCTCAAGCCCGGCTTCGTGACGGATACGTTCAAGCTGCCGGAGAGCCCGACGGGCGACATCCGTCAGCAGCTCGCGGGCCTGTGGAACGGTGCTGCGCCCACGCACTACGCGAAGACGGCCGGCGCATCGTGGCTGAGCGTCAGCGCGACCGGTGTGGTCACCGGCAGCGTGCCGCGAAAGGCCGGGTCGGATGACACCATCACCGTCACCGCCGACAACGGCACGACGACCTCGACGATCCTGGTCGAGGTCGGCGCGTCGGACGGAAAAGGCGTGCAGGTGAAGGCCGCAACGTGGAACGCGTGGAACGGCGGCGCGAAGGTGACGGATGCGGTCGGCAAGAACCTCGCGGTCGTCGCATCCCGCGGCATCGGCGTTGTCGGATTCCAGAGCGGTGGCGGAGCGATGGCGACACAGCTCGCGTCGGCGCTCGGGTGGAATGCGCGTGTCGCCGGTGATCTGGGCATCCTGTCCGCGTATCCGTTCACCTCTGCACAGCAGACGCAGCCGACCGCGACGATCCCTGCAACGGCCGCGACGGTGAAGGTCGGCGACCAGTCGGTGCGAGTGTGGGATGCCCTCCTCGCCGACGACCCGGCGACCAGGGATTCTCAGGCTGCGGCAGTCGCGCGAGCGGCGACCCCTGCGTCGGGGAAGAACGCGGAGCCGGAGATCCTGCTGGGCGACTTCGGGGCGTCATCCGCCGAGGATGCGTTCGCGAAGGTGGGCCTCACGGACTCGTACCGCGCCGCGAACCGCGACGCCACCGCGAACCCAGGAGACACGCTGCTGTTCGTGAGCCCCAGCGACCGGGTCGACTTCGTGGACTACGCGGCGTCGAAGGCGCTCGACGTGGTGAACTCCGACACGCTGTACCTCGGCTGGCCGTCGGCGACGAGCCCGGCGGGCAACTCGTGGGCCAGCGACCACAAGGCGGTCGTCACCACATTCGACGTCGGGTAGCGCCGGTCAACGGTCACACCCCCTGACGCGAGAACCCTTGCATCTTTGCATGAGCAAGGCTGTGAGGGTTCTCGCTGGGTCTGGTGGCGGAAGTCTTCGTCTATACCCGTTCTGGGGACAGCGACGCAGCTGAGCGAATTCATAGACTCTGCCGGTGACGATTGGCGACCCACATCCAGATCAGGCTCCACCCGGCTGGTACGACGACGGACACGGGCGTCAACGTTGGTGGGATGGCACGCAGTGGACAGCGCACTATGCCCCATATCCGCCGGCCAGCCAGCCTGCAGCGGCGAGAACATCCGATGGCGCGATCGCTTGGTTAGTCCTAGGCATCCTCGGCAGTCTGATCCTGGCGGTGATAGGTGGCGTTTCGGCCGGCTTCGCCGGATTCGTGATCTGTGGTTCGTTGCCGGTTCTCATCACCGCGATCATCGGCCTGCGTC
>JBQCJQ010000101.1:0-10442 GCA_051952615.1 Humibacter sp. | reverse complement strand
CGTGCGCTGAGCGCGGTCAGCGGCGTGCGCAGCTCGTGGCTCGCGTCCGCGACGAAGTTGCGCTGCAGCTGCAGCGCCTGCGCGAGTGGCTTGGCGGCCCGCCGCGCGGCGAACCAGGCGCCGAGCGTGAGGAGAGCCACCCCGACGATCCCGAGCCCGATCACCCAGGGCAGCACGTGATCGACGTCGACGACGAAGCTGTCGCCCGGGATCGGAGTGCCGTTCGGGGCGGGTGGCGGCCGGTGGTCGCCCTCGTGGTGTCCCGTCACCAGGATCACCACGAGCAGGATGACGACGCCCGCCGTGATGATCACGGCCGAGGCGACACCGACGAAGCCCCCGACCGCCAGCGCCGCCCGTCGTGCGCGCTGCTCGTCGCTCGTGCTCATGATGTGCCCGCCCGGTAGCCCCGTGCGCGTACCGTCTCGATGACCTCCTTCGCCGACTTGCGCCGGATGAAGTGCACGTAGGTGTCGACCGAGCCCGGCGTCTCCCCGCCGGGGAAGACCGCGGCGAGGATCTCCTCGCGGGTGAAGACGTGCTCGGGGCTGTCGGTGAGAAGCTCCATCACGGCGTTCTCCGTCGCGGTGAGCGTGACCCGAGAACCCCCGGGGGAATACAGTGCCTGCGAGTCGGGCACGTACAGCCATTCGCCCACGTATCTGCGGTTGCCCTCTGCGCGGAATCCGCGCCGAAGTGCCCGCAGCCTGGCGAGGAGCTCCTCGAAGTCGAACGGCTTGACCAGGTAGTCGTTCGCGCCGGCATCCAGCCCCTCGACTCTGTCCCGCGTCGTGTCGAGCGCCGTGAGCATCAGTATCGGAGTCGTGATGCGCGCCGTCCGGGCGGCACGCACGAGGTCGACGCCGTCGAAACCCGGGAGCCTGCGGTCGACCACCATGGCGTCGTAGCGGCGCGTCAGCGCGAACCGCACGGCCGTCTCGCCGTCGGAGACGTGATCGACGTCGTAGGTCTCGCCGAGCACCTCGACCACCATGTCGGCGATCTCGCGATCATCCTCGACGTAGAGCAGCCGCGGTCGTTCCATGGCCCACGCCCCTCACTCGCTCCCCTGCGGCACCTGCCGCGCCAGGTCGGTGAACTGCTCCATCGTGAGCTCCTCACCGCGTGCCGTCGGCGGCAGAGCAACGGATTCGAGGGCGGCGGATGCACGAGCCGAGTCCCCGAACACGGAGGCCAGCGACTGCCTCAGCATCTTGCGACGCTGTCCGAACGCCGCGTCCACGACGGCGAACAGGCGCTTGCGCAGCTCCTCGCCGTCTTCGCCCTCGCCGCCCGGCGTCTCGTGCCGCTCGAACGCCACGAGGATCGAGTCCACGTTCGGAACCGGCCAGAACACCTGGCGCGAGACCTGCCCGGCCGTACGCCACGACCCGTACCACGCAGCCTTGACGCTGGGGGCGCCGTAGACCTTCGAACCGGGCGCCGCCGCGAGCCGTTGCCCGACCTCGGCCTGCACCATGACAACCCCGGCGCTCAGCGTCGGCACCGTCTGCAGCAGGTGCAGCAACACGGGCACCGAGACGTTGTACGGCAGGTTCGCCACGAGGCGGGTCGGGGCGACGGGCAGCTCGGTCACCTTCAGGGCGTCCTGGTGCACGACGGTCAGGCTCGAAGCCGCCTCGGGGGCCAGCTCCTTCACCGTGATCGGCAGCTGGGCTGCCAGTCTGCCGTCGATCTCGACGGCGATGACGGATGCCCCCGCCTCCAGCAACCCGAGCGTGAGCGACCCGAGCCCTGGTCCGACCTCGAGCACGACGTCGCCGGCATCCACATCGCCGACGCGCACGATGCGTCGCACCGTGTTGGCGTCGATCACGAAGTTCTGACCCAGCTTCTTCGTCGGTGTGACGTCGAGGAGCTCGGCGAGGTCACGAACGTGCGCTGGGCCGAGAAGCTGCATGGCGCTAGGCGATCGTGCCGATGGGCGTCGTGGGCGGCGCCGCGACGGGTTCGGAGTCCCACTTGCCGTACACCAGCTCGGTGTTCGATGCGAGCTGGGCGGCGAGCAGCGAGACATCCGTGCCGATCACGTCGGCCATGCCTCGCACGGTGTGCGGGATGAGATAGGGTGCGTTCGGCCTGCCGCGGTACGGCGTCGGCGTGAGGTAGGGAGCGTCGGTCTCCACGAGCAGCAGCGACCGGGGCGCGATCTCCAGTGCATCACGCAGGTTCTGTGCGTTCTTGAACGTCACCGTGCCGGCGAACGACATGGACCAGCCGTTGTCCGCACACGTCTGCGCGAGCTCGGCGCCACCCGAGAAACAGTGGAACACCACGGTCTCGGGCGCGCCGACGCGCTTCAGCGTGGCGATGACGTCGTCGTGAGCGTCGCGGTCGTGGATCTGCAGGGCGATGCCGTGGCGCTTCGCCATCTCGATGTGCGCTTCGAACGAGCGGAACTGCGCGGCCCGGCCGTTCTCGTCGGTGCGGAAGAAGTCGAGCCCGGTCTCCCCGATCGCACGCACCCGTGGTCTGGACGCCAGGCCGTCGATCACGGCGAGCGCATCGTCGAGGGTGCCATCGGCGCCCAGCTGCGGCGCGTCGTTGGGGTGGATGGCCACCGCCGCGAGCATGCGCGGCTCGATCGCGGCCGTCTCCGCCGCCCAGATGGATGACTCGACATCGGTCCCCACCTGCACCACCACTCGCACTCCGACCGCCGACGCGCGGTCGAGCTGCTCGCGGTAGTCGAGCGCGTGCCCGTCCTCGATGCGGCCGGGCCGGGCAGACGGGTCGATGTGCGTGTGGTTGTCGTACACCGGCACCACCAGGGGCGTCGGCAGCGGCGGATAGCTCGGATCGCTGGGCATGGGTCAGGCCACGACGGCGGCTTCGATGCGCGGGAACAGCGCCTCGAGGGACGACACGCGGATGCCTGCGGGCAGCTGACCCCACCGCCCCGCTTCGCGGAGCGGCTGAGCGGTGACGTCTCCCAGGGCATCCTGCGCACCGAGCGCTTCCCACAGCTTGCCCGTCGCCTTCGGGATGACCGGGGAGAGCAGCACGGCGAGCGCGCGCAGTCCCTCGGCCGCCGTGGCGAGCACGGTCTGCAGGCGCTCGCGGTTCGCCTCGTCCTTGGCGAGGGTCCAGGGCTCCTGCTCGGTGATGTAGCCATTCAGCTCATCCACGATGGTCCAGATCGCTGCGACCGCCTCGTGGATCGCGAAGCGTTCGATCGCGGCGTCGGCGTTCGTCGCGGCGTCCGCAACGGTCTTCCGCACTTTCAGGTCGGCCTCGGTCGGCTCGCTCTGCTCGTCGGAGGTGGCCGGGATCTCCCCGTCGAAGTAGCGCTGCAGCATGGCGATCACGCGTGATGCCAGGTTGCCGAAGCCGTTCGCGAGCTCCGCCTGGTAGCGAGCGGAGAGGTCTTCCCAGCTGAACGAGCCGTCCTGCCCGAAGCTGATGGCACGCATGAAGTAGTAGCGGAAGGCATCCGACCCGAACGTGTCGGTGATCTGCGACGGCGCGATGCCGGTGAGCTTCGACTTGCTCATCTTCTCGCCGCCCACCAGCAGCCATCCGTGCCCGAAGACGCGGTGGGGCACCTCGAGACCTGCCGCCATCAGCATGGCGGGCCAGATCACGGCGTGGAAGCGCGCGATGTCCTTGCCGACCAGGTGATAGGCGGGCCACCGGCGCGCGAACAGCTCGGGGTCGTCGCCGTAGCCGACCGCCGTCGTGTAGTTGAGCAGGGCGTCGAACCACACGTAGACGACGTGCGAAGGGTCCCACGGCACCTTGATGCCCCAGTCGAAGCTGGAGCGCGAGATCGACAGGTCGGAGAGCCCCTGCCGCACGAACTGGATGATCTCGTTGCGCACGCTCTCCGGCTGCACGAAGTCGGGCCGCGACTCGTACAGGTCGAGCAGACGCTGACCGAAGTCGCTCATGCGGAAGAAGTAGTTCTTCTCCTTGAGGATCTCGATGGGCCGTGAGTGGATCTTGCAGACCAGCTGTCCCTGGTACTCCCCGCTGAGCGCCTCGTCGAGCTCGTCGCGCTGCTTGTACTCCTCGCAGCCGACGCAGTAGTAGCCCTCGTACTCACCGGCGTAGATGTGACCGTCGTCGTGCAGTTTCTGCAGGAACTTGGTGACCGCTTCTTCGTGCCGCTCGTCCGTGGTGCGGATGAAGTCGTCGTTGGCGATGTCGACGGTCTCCAGCAGCGGCTTCCACGCGGATGCCACGAGCCGGTCGGCCCATTCGCGCGGCTCGAGCCCGTTGGCCGTCGCCGTGCGGAGGATCTTCTGCCCGTGCTCGTCCGTGCCCGTCAGCAGCCAGGTGTCGTCGCCGGCCTGGCGGTGCCAGCGGGTGAGCACGTCGGCCGCGACCTCGGTGTAGGCATGCCCGATGTGGGGGACGTCATTCACGTAGAAAATGGGCGTCGTGAGGTAGAACGAGGAGCCGTCGGACATGCGTTCCATCCTAGGCGGCGGCGCGTGCGCGCCCCGTCGTGTTACGCCTCCCCCGCCATCCGCGACATCCCGTTTCAAAGTCAATAAACGCGAACCGGATGCCCATCGTTCGCATTTTCTGACGTCGAAACGCGATCTCGACATGGGTCGGCTGCCAGTCGAGCGCGTCCTGGGGGCTGGCGAACGACTTCGCCGCCGTCGTGCCGTCGGCGTCGTCGAGATCCTTGCGGAAGACGTAGCCGTCACGCCCATTCGTGGCGGTCACGGCGATCAGATCGGGTGCTCCTTTGTCGTTCAGCACCCCGTAGGTCTGGCCGGACGCGTTCGTGGCCCACTCGGTGGTCTGCTTGCTCACCCAGGTGAGCACGGCCGTCCAGCGCAAGGTCGGGCTGGACGTCGTGATCGTGAACGATGTGCCCGATTCGTCGAGTTGGAACAGCTCGAGGTAGGCGGTCGTCGCCGCGCTCGGCGCCGACGGATCGGACGAGCGCGCGGCGACATCCTCCGACGGCGGCACGGTGACGGACGCCCCGCCGCGCCCCAACGCGTAAGGGCCCGGCAGCACCGATCCGCCGACGAGCCGTACGTCGGTGCGACGCCGCCACAGCTCGAGGAACGCCGACGCGGTGACATCCTCAGCATCGTGGCGGTTCTCGCTCAACCGAAGCGCGAGGCGATACACGCGCTCCCGATGACGGTCGTACACCGCGGCGAATGCGACGGAGCTGCCAGCGCGGGCATCGGCCCACTCCGTGACCTCGTCGGATTCGTCCCTCACACCAAGTAGTGTCCGGCACGACGAGAAACGTCACACGTGCTCAGATCTCGACCGTTGCTGGAGTCGCTGTCGTCAGGAACCGCAATCCGATCCGGCCGCTCCCGCAACTTGGGGGCCCGTGGCGTCGCTACATCGACGGATGACGACGACTCGGGTCCACATTTCCGGCGGCAGTCGGTCCCCCTACCCCAGCCCCGAGGCGGCGAGGAGGTGCTCGCGCAGGGCGTCCCGCACGTCGGCCATGCCGAGGTACGTCTCCTCGAAACTCGTCGAGAGCGGTGAGAGTCCGATGCGCAGCCCGCCAGGGTCACGATAGTCCGGGATGACGCCCCTTTCCCACAGCGTCGCGGTGACCTCGCGCATCGCGGGGTGCGACACCGTGATGTGGCCACCTCGACGGGCAGGGTCGCGCGGGGACGCCAGCACCGCTCCGAGCGGAGCCAGCCACTCGTCGGCGAGCGCGATCGCGAACTCGGTGAGCGCTACGGACTTCGCCCGAACGGCGTCGATGCCGCGCTCCTCGATCATGTCCAGCGTGTCTTGCATCGCCAGCATGCCGACGATCGGCGGCGTGCCGCTGACGAAGTGGCGCATCCCCTCTGCAGGCCGGTACTCGGGGCCCATCGCGAAGACATCCGACGTGCCCATCCAGCCTCGGATCGGCTGCTCCAGCACCTCCTGCAGGTCGCTCCGCACGTAGGCGAAGGCCGGCGAACCCGGGCCGCCGCCCAGGTACTTGTACGTGCATCCCACCGCGAGGTCGACGCCCCACGCGTCCAGCTCGACCGGGACGGAGCCAGCGGAGTGGCAGAGATCCCAGAGCACGAGGGCTCCCGCGTCGTGCGCGATCGCGGTGATCGCCGGGGCATCCGCGAGGTAGCCGGAGCGGTAGGCGACGTGGCTGAGCACCACGAGCGAGGTCTGCGGTCCGACGACGGCGGCGACCTGCTGGGGCGTGACACCGGATGACCGATCCGCCTCGATCCACCGCAGGGTCATCCCCCGCTCCGCCGCGATGCCGTCGAGCACGTACCGATCGGTCGGGAAGTTGTCCGTGTCGAGCACGATCTCGGTGCGCCTGCCGGAGCCGCGCGGGGCATCCACCGCCGCCCTCGCGAGCTTGTAGAGCAGCACCGTCGTCGAGTCGCCGATGACGAGCTGACCGGATGACGCACCGAGCGCCACCCGCCCGATGCGGTCTCCGATCGTGAACGGCAGCGACATCCACTCCTCGTCCCACCCGCGGATCAGCCTGCTCCCCCACGCCTGGGTGACGAATCGCTGCAGCCGTTCGAGGGCGGCGACGGTCGGACGTCCGAGCGAGTTGCCGTCGAAGTACGCGACGACTTCGTCCTCCGGCTCGATGAACCTCGCACGGAAGTGCGCCAGCCCGTCGCTGCGGTCCGCGCGGCGGGCGTACGCGAGGTGGGCGTCGGGCGAGCTCACGATGGCGTTCCTTCCAGGGTCTCCTCCAGGTAGTCGACGGTCGTTCCGCGTGCGCCCGCCAACCATTCGGCGGTCTCGACGGGGTCGGCATCGCCCCTGGGCGGGACGCCGGGAATCCACGCAAGTCGCGGGCCGACGGCATCGGGATGCTCGTGTCCCGCGATGCTCGCCACGAGCTCGTCCCTGTCGAGCCCGACCCCGGCGAGCGCGACCAGCTCGCGCCGGTTGATGCCGACCGGGAGCCGACCGTTGCCGAGGTCCGTGCCGTAGAGCACGCGCCCGCCCGATGCGGCGATGCGTCGCAGGTTCTCGACGGCGATCTCCTCGGCGAGCTCCGCACCGAGGTCCAGGTCGCCGCTCGCGCTTCCCCTCCGATGGATGTCGAGGGTCGAGATCACCCCGGTGCGCGCCCGCGAGATGCGTGCGACGAGGTCGGCATCGAGCCGCTCGGTGAAGGGAGTGTGGGCGAGCACGTTCACGCCCGCGTCGAGCGCGCGCTTGGTCATCCCTTCGCCCTGCACGTGCGCGGCGACCGGAACTCCGTTCGCGCGGGCGCCCGACACGACGGCCTCGAGCAGTTCCTCGCTCGGCACAGGACCGGCGTCGCTGTTCAGCGTGACCTTGATGACGGATGCCCCCAGTCCGACCTGCGCGCGAACGGCCAGCTCCGCCTCCGAGGGCTTCGCGAGCTCGACGACCGCGTCGTCCGGCGCCCAGTCGCGCCCCTTCGGATAGCCGCCGACGCACGTGAGGAACGCGCCCGCGATGTGCACCTCGGGAAGGGTGGAGCCGGGGAACGCGGCGTCCCTGCGCATCCGCGATGCTTCCGCGGGGATCCAGCCGAGGTCGACCACGCTCGTGATACCGCCGGCCAGCAGACCGCTCGGGTCGATCAGGCCGAGGTGCACGTGGTGGTCGGTGAGCCGTGGAAAGAGCGTGCCAGGCAGCTCGAGGTCGGGGCGGACGTTCCGCTCAGGCCCGAACCGATCGACCTGGCGCAGCAGTCCGTCCCGCACGATGAACGTGGTCGGCCCGCGGAAGGAGCCGATCCAGTAGTCGTCGACAGCGATGACCTGGCCCTCGTCGATCACGCCCGGCCTCCGCGGATCACGGCAGTGCGCCGATCTCGGTGCGCACCGCGAACAGCTCGGGGAAGAAGGTGATGTCGAGCGCCTTCTGAAGGAACGGCACGCCGCTCGACCCGCCCGTGCCCGTCTTCATGCCGATCGTGCGCTGCACGGTGCGCAGGTGGCGGAACCGCCACAGCTGGAAGTTCTCCTCCAGGTCGACCAGCTCCTCGCAGGCCTCGTACTGCGACCAGTGCTCGTCGGCGTTCCGGTAGATCTCGACGATGGCCGGCATCAGCGCGGGGTCGAACCGGTAGGGCTTCGTCACATCGCGCTCGAGCACCGAGGAGGGGATGCCGAAGCCGGCCCGATGGAGGCCGCGGAGGAACTCGTCGTACAGGGTGGGCCGGGCGAGCAGGTCGGCCAGGACGGCGGTGGCATGCGGGTCGCTGTCGAACACCCTGAGCATCCGCTCGTCCTTGTTGCCCAGCGCGAACTCCACTGCGCGGTACTGCCAGGACTGGAAGCCGGACGAGTTGCCCAGGAACCCGCGGAACTGCGAGTACTCGGTCGGCGTCAGCGTCGCCAGCACGGACCACTGGTCGGTGAGTGTGCGCTGGATGTGCTTCACACGCGCTATGCGCTTGAGCGCCGGCTGCAGCGGGTCGTCGCGCAGCAATCGGCAGGCGTCGGTGAGCTCGTGCAGCACGAGCTTGAACCAGAGCTCCGTCGTCTGGTGCTGGATGATGAACAGCAGCTCGTCGTGGTGCTCGGGCTCGCTGACCGGATGCTGCGCCGACAGCAGGCGATCGAGGCCCAGATACGACGAGTAGCTCATGCGCTCGGCGAAGTCGGTGACGATGCCTGCCTCGTACCGGTCGTCGTGCTGATCGCTCATCCGCGCCTCCTCGCGTCCGCGTTCCACACTATTGCGGCGTGCGGTCCGGGGCGCGCAGGCGACACCATCGGCACTCGACCGGCGGACTTCTACCCGACCGGCAGAGTTCTACCCGACCGGCGGAGGGCTAGGCGACCGCGTCGAGCGCGAGGAGCATGGCGTGCTCGGGGTGCAGGCCGGGAAGCGGGATGCCCACCTCGGCCAGCACCCGGCCCGACAGGGTCAGCTCGCCGGGCCCGCCGGGGATGAGCCACTCCGGAAGGGTGTGGTGCGCGTTCGCATGCGGATCGAGCGGTAGCCCGAGCGAGACGCGATACCGGCGCTCGGCGTCGAGTCCGGAGAGACGGAGCCTGGACGGCCGCTCGTTCGGCGACGTCGCGAGCATCGCATAGGCGAACACCGCGCGGGAGCGGTCGTGCGCGACTGTGCCGTACGCGACATCCGTCTCGTCAGGGCGATCGACACGCACGGCGCGTCCGCCGTGGATGAGCGAGCGGTTCGCCTTGTAGAACCCGATCGCCGTCCGGAGTTGGTCGCGTTCGGCATCCGTCATCCTCCGCACGTCCCACTCGATGCCGAAATGGCCGAACATCGCGGTGATCGCGCGGAACGAGAGGTCGTGGGTGCGACGCGTGGTGTGCGAGGTACCGGGCCCGACGTGCCCGCCGATGAGCTCGGGCGGCAGCACGAGGCCCGTCCAACGCTGGATGGTCTGCCGCTCCAGCGCATCGTTGGTGTCCGAGGCCCACACCCGGTCGGTGCGCTGCAGGATGCCCAGGTCGACGCGCCCTCCGCCTGAGGAACAGCTCTCGATCTCCACCCCGGGGTGCGCGGCCCGCAACGCGTCGAACAGTCGGTACGCGGCGAGCGTCTGCTCGTGGGTCGACGCCCGTCCGTCGTGGCCGAGTTCCAGCTGGTCGCGGTTCTGATCCCACTTCAGGTAGTCGATCGCGTTCTCGGTGAGCAGCGCGTCGATGCGCTCGAAGACGTAGTTCCAGGCATCCGGATTGACGAGGTCGAGCACCTGCTGGTCGCGCCACGGCAGCGAGGTGCGACCGTCGGCGCCCGCGGGCCGGGAGATCCAGTCCGGGTGCTCGCGTGCGAGCCTGGAGTCCTCGTTGATCATCTCCGGCTCGACCCAGAGCCCGAACTGCATGCCGAGGCCCTTGACGTGGTCGATGAGCGGCGTGAGGCCGTTCGGCCAGACATCCGGGTCGACGAACCAGTCGCCGAGCCCCTTCGTGTCGTCGCGGCGGCCGAGGAACCAGCCGTCGTCCAGCACGAACCGCTCGACGCCGAGCTCGGCCGCTGCATCGGCGAGGCTGGTCAGCGTGCCGAGGTCGTGCCTGAAGTAGACCGCCTCCCAGGTGTTGAGCACCACAGGACGCGGGGACGATGGATGCCCGTCCCTCGCCCGCACCCAGTCGTGGAAGCGTGCGCTCACGCCGTCCAGCCCCTCGGCCGAGTACGCCGCGTACACGGTCGGCGCGACGTAGCTCTCCCCCGCGGCGAGGACGACCTCGCCTGGCCGCAGCAGCTCGCCGACCGCGAGCACGGTCTGCCCGTCGCCCGTGCGCTCGACCCGGGAGGTGTGGTCTCCGCTCCAGCCGAGGTGCAGCGCCCACACCTCGCCCGTGCGCCAGCCGAACGCCGGCGTGCCCGCAGCGATCACGAGGGTGGAGTCGTGCCCGGTGCGGCCGTGCCTCCCGGTGCGGCTCCACGTTCCCTGGTCGATGTGACGCCGCTGGGGATGCTTCTCCCTCGCCCAGCGCCCTGTCAGGTCGAGCGACTCGGTGGCCTGGGCAGGAACGGGAAGCGTC
>JBQCJQ010000100.1:0-5299 GCA_051952615.1 Humibacter sp. | reverse complement strand
CGAAGGTCGGTTCCGCAGCGGACGGCGTGAAAGGAACGGTGGGCGGCGGGGTGACCGGAGCGGCAGGCGTCGCAGGCGGCACCGCCGTGGTGGGCGGCACGGCGGGGGCGGGCGGCGCCGGCGGGGTGGATTGCGGGGGCGCAACGGTGTCGGCCGTCATCGCGTCGTCGGCGGGGTCCGCCGGGGCGTCGTCCCCGGGTTCGGCTACGGGAGGCTGCTCACCGCGCCTGCGGGGGCGTGCGGCAGCGTCATCCGCGTCGGAGTGGTCGTCGAGCCCCCCGAACAACGAGGAGAGGTCGTCGTCGGATCCGTCGTTTCCGTTGCCGAAACCCGCTGTCACTACGCCAAGCCCAGATCGTCCAGTCCGATGGCCGCGTAGTACGGGTAGCCGGCCTCTTCGATGACCTCACGCGCTCCCGTGTTGCGGTCGACGACCACGGCGACGGCCGCGATCTCCGCGCCGACCTTCTTCAGCGCCTCGACCGCCTTCAGGGGAGAGCCGCCGGTCGTCGAGGTGTCTTCGAGCACGATCACGCGCTTTCCGGCCAGCTCGGGACCTTCGACCTGCTTTCCGCGGCCGTGGTCCTTCGGCTCCTTGCGCACGACGAAGGCGTCGTAGGCCAGCCCACGGGCGGCACCCTGGTGCAGCACGGCCGCCGCGATGGGGTCGGCGCCCATGGTCATCCCGCCGACGGCGTCCACGTCGGGGATGTCGCCGATGAGGTCGAGCATGACCTGTCCGATCAGGGGGGCGACCCGGTGGTCGAGGCTCACCTTGCGCAGGTCGACGTAGAAGGAGGCCTTCTTGCCGCTGGTGAGAGTGAAGTCACCGTGGAAGACGGCGTCGGCCTTGATGTAGTCGATGAGCTGCTGGCGCGTGTCGGTCACAAGCAATAAGACTACTGACCCCTTCTGTCGACTTCCTCTGTCGCGAGTACGCGAGATCACCCCCACTAGCCTGGGCTCATGCGCCTTCGCCACGCATCCGCCGCTCTGCTTCTCGTCGTCGCCGCCCTCGGTGTCGCCGGGTCCGCGCCCGCGATGGCGCAGGCTCACGGCCCGACATCCACGACGACACGGCCCGCGGTGAGCGCATATGCGGATGACCCGGTGTCGTCGCTCACCATCGATCGCTTCGACGGGGTCTACGACCTCTACCGCGACTCGAACAAGGCGTCACGCATGACGATCACGGAGACGATCGGCGTGCGGTTCCCCGATGCCGACGTGAACCACGGCATCGAGCGGGCCATCCCGACCTACAACGACGACATCGCGCTGCATCCGCACATCACGAGCATCACGAACGGCGCGGGTGTCGCGCAACCGTACACGACGATCAATTCCAGCGACGCCGGTTACGGCGACGACATGCTCGTGCTGCGCATCGGCGACAAGAACACCTACGTGCACGGGGCGAAGACCTACGTGCTGCACTACACACTCGACAACGTCGTGCGGCACTTCTCCGACACGGGCGACGCCGAGCTCTACTGGGACATCAACGGAACCGGATGGGACACGTCGATCGGCGAGACCTCCGCGCACATCCGTCTGCACGACGGCATCGCGAGCGATCTGACCGGGCACATGGCCTGCTACCCATCGGCTTCGGAGCCGTCCGCGTCTGCGCAGCCCTGCACCATCCGCCGCGACGGCGACACCATCGTCTCGTCCGTGCAGCAGCTGAACCCCTACTACTCGCTCACCGTCGCGATCGGGTTCACGAACAGCTCTTTCGCCGAGCCGCCGCGCGCCAGCCAGGCGTGGCAGTGGACGGTCATCCCCTGGCTGCTCTTCCTGCCTCTGCTCGGGCTGCTCGCCTGGGTCATCTATCTGCGCACCGGACCGTATCGGGATGCCAAGGGTCGCGGCATCATCGTTCCCGAGTACGACGCCCCGCCAGGCGTCTGGCCGATGCTCGCCACCGACTTCTTGCGCAGGGGCAACACCGCGTTCTCCGCGGAACTCGTCGGGCTCGCGGTGAGCAAGTACCTCACCATCTCGGAGAGGCAGGATGCCCGTGCCAGCTCCCGCTACTCGGTCACACTCCAGAACCCGAAGTGGTCCACGCTCGACAAGTCCGAGAAGAAGCTGCTCGGCGCGCTGTTCCCGAAAGCGGCGGTCGGCCGCAACCGGGTGCTCGATCAGACCGATCGGACTCTGGGCGACGCGATAGCCGCACAGCGGTCATCCGCTCCCGCTCGCGTCACCGAGCTCGGGTTCCGTGAGAAGCCGAAGGTGCGGGCGAATCGATGGGTGTTCCCGCTCGCGTTCCTGCTCATCGTGGTGGCGATCGGGCACCTCATCCTCGCCTCGATGAACAAGGCGGGCGTGTGGTGGGTGGTCGTGCCTGATCTCGTGGTGGGAGTCGGCGCGTTCGTGCTGCTCTTCCTGCTCGCCCCGCGGGCCCGCATCACCGACAAGGGTGCAGAGGTGCGGGATCACCTCAAGGGTCTGCGTGAGTACATCCAGCTCGCGGAGGCCGACCGCCTGAAGTTCCTGCAGTCGCCGAAGACGGCCGAGCGCATCGACGTGCAGGACTCGACCGCGGTCATCAAGCTCTACGAGAAGGTGCTTCCGTACGCGATGGTTCTCGGCGTCTCCGAGCAGTGGGTGAAGGTGCTGCAGGATCGCTACGCGACGACGGGTGAGCAGTCGCCCGGCTGGTACGACGGATCGGCGCCGTTCATCGGCATCGCGTACCTGTCGACGGCGGTGTCCAGCTCGAGCTTCGCAACAACACCCTCGTCGAGCAGCGGAAGCTCGAGCTCCTTCGGCGGCTCGGACGGAGGCGGCTTCTCCGGAGGCGGCGGCGGAGGCGGGGGAGGCGGCGGCTGGTAGGCCGCGTCAGTACATCATGCGGGGATCCGCGTAGTACTTGAACTCCAGCAGATTGCCCGACGGGTCCTTCAGCATGAACGACTCGTGCTCTTCGACGCGGCCCTCGAAGCGGTGGAAGGGCTCTTCGAAGAACTCCAGCTCGCGCGTGCGCGCGAGGGCGACGAGCCTGCGCCAGTCATCCGCTTCACGGAATGTGACGCCGAAGTGCCGCGGATACATGCTCGGGTTGAGGTCGTAGTTCTCCGAGAGGTGGCACACGACCTGGTCGCCGAAGAAGTCGAGAGTGATGCGGTCGTCGTAGCGCCTCGCGAGTTTGCAGCCGAGTCCCTTCACGTAGAAGTCGTATGCCTCGTCGAGATCACGAGCGGGAATGGCGAGGTGGAAAGCGTCGCGGGGTTCACGCATTGGTGTCTTCTCCTTGGAGTTCGGGAGCGGTCGGCTCGTCGGCGGATACGAGGTCGGGATCGATGGCGGCGTCGAGCGCGAGCAGGGTGTCGCTGCGCAGGCCGAGCCTCAGCGTCTCGAGCGGCACGAGGTCGGAGTGGGCGATGTTGCCGAGGTTCACGTCGGATCCGACGCGGCGCACGAAGTAGGTCTGCAGGTCTTTGGTCGGGGACTCGAACATGATGCGGTTGACGTCGATGCCGGACTCGAGGATCTCCTCGATCAGTCCGTAGCGCACCTCGCCGTTCGCTCTGGCGATGCCGCTCTTACCGCTCTCGCGGGCCTCCGTGATCACGGTGTGGGCGCCGGCGGAGAGGTCCTCGTTGATGTAGCGGACCCAGAGCTCGGGCCGCATGGTCTCCGAGCGCTCGGACTCCTTGTAGCCGACCTCGCTGTAGACCTTGTAATCGCCGGCGACGCGGGCGATGTAGTCGGCCTTGCGGCTGTTCGACAGCGCGATCGTGCCGTTGGAGATCTCGACGGTTCGGGCACCGAAACCGTCGACGAAGCCGCGCCACTCGTCGAACTGGTCCTGCGAGACGTACTTCTCGAACAGCGTTCCGCCGAAGTAGAAGTCGACGTCGTTCGCGCGCGCCGCGTCGATCTTCTTCTGCAGCTGCGCCGTGACGAGCGCCGTGCCCCAGCCGAACTTGACCACGTCGACGAGGTCGCGGTGGCTCTCGACGATGTCGATGAACTGAGCGGTCGGGATGCCCCCGTCGATCATCATCGTCCGACCGCGCGCTCGCGGCTTGGCCTGGCGCGCGGGAAGCGCGAGCGATGTTCCGTGCATGGATCCTCCAGGCGTCCCGAGAGACGCGTCGGGCCCACTTTCGTCGTGCAGCCCTGATGTTTCCTAGCCGGAGTCTATGCCTCTGCCATGCATCCGGCGACGGGAGTCCGTTCCGATGCGTCGACGCTGTCCGGCCGGTCAGCAGTCGGTCGACAGCGGCCGGTCAGCGGACCGGTCATCACCCTGTCAGCGGACCGGTCGTCACCCGGTCAGCGGACGAGGATGCCCGCAAGCTCGTTCAACGAGCCGACGACGGCCAGACATCCCTTCTCTGCCTCGTCGTCGCGCTCGATGTAACCCCACGGGCCACGGCGGATGCGGATGGTCTCCAGGCCGGCCGCACGAGGGGCGAGCACATCGTTGCGAATCTGGTCGCCGACGTAGACGGTGCGCTCTGGCGACGCCCCTGCCTCAGCCGCCGCGCGAACGAAGAACTCGGCAGAGGGCTTGGCGACGCCCCAGTCGGTCGACGACGCGATGAAGGCGGCTCCGAGGTCGAGCGCCTGCAACCGCTCGCTGGTGCGTGCCGGCTGGTTGCCCGCGATCCCGACGACGATTCCGGATGCCGCGAGCTCGGCCATCGCCCCACGAACGTCGGGGTAGAGGTCCGCCTCTTCGATGCCGACCTCGAGCCCCGCAGCGCGGCGAGCTTCGAGCAGGTCGGCGTACGGGATGTCGGGCGCGAACGACTGCACGACCTCGGCGACCTTGGCGCCCCTGGCGATCATGGCGCCGAACACGGCCGAGAACGTGTGCGCCGGTACGCCGAAGAAGCGTGCCCAGGCGGCGTACTCCCGGGTGCGGTCGAGCACGGTCTCGCCGATATCGAGGATGACGGCGTCTGCGCGACGAGCGGGGGCATCCTGCGACTGGGCCATGCTTCGATCCTGGCACCCGCCGCCGCGGCGCGGCGCGGCGCCCCCGTGTGCCCTCGTGCCCCACCCGCCCCCTCGCGCCCTCACGCCCGCGGCACCCCGCCCCCGCGCACCCCGCGCCGGCTCGCCCCACCCACTCCTCGTGAGATCGCGTTTGAAAGTCAAAAAACGCGACCCGGGCGCTCCCCAATCGATTTTTTTGATTTTCAAACGGGGTCTGGGCGCGGAGTGCGGGGAGTGCGGGGTGGTCGTGAGAGGGGGCGGGTAAGGAAAGCGCGAACTAGTCACCCGCGACGCGGTGTCGGTGGCAGCCGATAGATTTGCGGCATGCGTGTGGCCACCT
>JBQCJQ010000099.1:0-5009 GCA_051952615.1 Humibacter sp. | reverse complement strand
GCCCCTGCATCGCCTGACCAGCCTTCTCACTCCGTAATACCGCGCCACACGACGTCTTTCGCCGCGCGAACGCGCGCCGCGGTGGCCGGGTCGTCGATCCGATCGCCGCGCACCACCAGCTGGTAGTAGGCGACACCGGCGATCGCGTCGAAACACGCGTCGACGTCGAGGTCGGCGCGGAGCTCGCCGCTGGCGATCGCCCGGCGCAGAGCATTCTCGAGGGGGACGCGTCGCCGGGAGACGTGCGATGCCCAGTACGCCTTCTGCAGTGCACGGTCGGCCATCACCAGCCGGATGCGCTGGCGGAAGCGTTCCTCCGAGTAGTCGGGGGCAGAGCTCACCACCCCCTCGGGCCCGAGCCCCAGGCCCGAGAGGACCGCGTCGCGCAGGTCGCCCTCCGGGTACTCGGGCGGCACTTCGCGTCCGACGTCGAGAGCCTGAGCGATCAGCATCGTCAGCGACGGCCAGCGACGGTAGAGAGCCGCCCGGCTGACGCCGCTGCGGGCGACGAGGCGTCCGACGGTGACATCCTCTCCGCCGTCGATGATCGCGAGCGTCGCGCTGATGATCTGCCCGTCCAGCTCCTCGTCCCGGGGTCGGCCGGGCCCGCGACCGCGGGCGTTGGGGGGCGCGCCGGTCATGCGGCGATCGCCTTGGCGCGCAGACGGGCAATGGTGTCGTCGGACAGGCCAGCAGCTCGGAGGGGCGCGAGCGGATCGCCATGGCGATCGCGCAGCGTCCTGAGCATGATGCGCATCGACACGTCCATCGGACCGTCGGGCAACGAGCGCTGCATGGCCTCTTCGTCGACGCCGAGGCGCGCCAGGAGCGGGCCCATGACCCCGCGCGTGCGGCGCATGATGCCGGGCATGTTGGGAGCGGTGCGCGCGTAGTCGGCCACGATGTCGTCATCGGACGCGCCGAGAGCCAGCAAGAGCACTGCGGCGAGAACCCCGGTCCTGTCCCTGCCCGCTGCGCAGTGGAACGCCGTCGCACCTGGCGCGTACGCGATCACGTTGAGCGCCGTCACCAGCGCCGGCGCCGCGGTCTGGGTCATCGCCACATAGGACTCGCCCATCGCCTCGTGGGTGAACCGCCACTCGCGGTCGACCGCCGGCATCGAGGCTCCGACGTCCGCCATGAGCGCGATGTGGTGGTAGGCGACGGGGCGGGTTCCCAAGGGGCCGCGGCCGGTGATGGCGACCTCGTCGTTCGAGCGCAGATCGATGATCACGGTGAGCCCGTCCGCGACGAGCTCGTCGGCGACGCCCTCGGTGACCAGGGCGAGGTCGTCCGTGCGGATGGCCATGCCGTGCCGGAGCACGCCGCCCTCGATGGCGATGCCGCCCAGGTCGCGCAGATTGGCCGGGGCCGACAGCACGGGTGCTTCGTCGATGATCGTCACGTGATTCTCCTTCGGATGAGGGCACTGCCCTGGTCGATCAGCGTGACCAGCACGATGATGCAGATGATGATGGCGCTGAGGTGGCCGTAGTCGTACATGCGCATGGCGGTGGTGAGTTCGAGCCCGATGCCGCCCGCCCCGACCAGTCCGAGGATGGTCGCGCCTCGAACGTTGCCTTCGAACAGCAGCAGCGTGTACGAGGTGAGCAGCGGGGCGGCCTGGGGCAGGATCCCGTACTGGATGATCTGACGTTTCGACGCGCCGACGGCCTGCATCGCGACCACCGGCCCGCGGTCGACCTGCTCCATCGCCTCTGCGAAGATCTTGCCGATCGAACCCATCGAGCCGAGGGTCATCGCCAGGATGCCGGCGAAGGGGCCGAGGCCGACTGCCGAGACGAACATGAGCGCGAAGACGAGATCGGGCACCGACCGGATGATGTTCATCACCCATCGTGCCGGGTAGTACAGCCAGCGCGGTGCGATGTTCGCCGACGCCGCGAACGCGACGACGAGTGAGAGCAGAGCACCGAGCACCGTGCCGACGACCGCCATCTGGAACGTCTCGAACAGCAGCGCGAGGATGGTGCCGATCCGCGAGAAGTCGGGCGGGAACAGCCGGGAGAGGAACTCGCCCATGTTCACAGCGCCATCGCCGAGCTTCACGAAGTCGAAGCCTGCGCCCTCGAACGACCACATCAGGATGAGCGCGCCGATGGGGATGCCGATCAGGAACCGGGTGCGCGGGAGGCGGAAGGCCCTCTCGAGACGGTGCCGTTCCGGGGCGCTCAGCTCGGGCTTCTGGTGCTTCGTGCTGCCCGCCCCCACCGCGCGACGGGTCGCTGCGTCACTGCTCATGGGCCTGCTCCTCATCGTCGTACAGCGGCGCGAGCGCGGCGGCGTCCAGGTGCGACGTGGCATCGGACACCAGCATCTCGCCGTGACGCAGGCCGACGATGCGGTCGCTGTGGGCGAGGGCGAGCGGCAGCACGTGGAGGCTGACGAGGACAGGGATGCCGTCCTGCGTGGCGATCTCGCGCAGCAGCGCGAGCACGGAGTCGGCGAGCTTCGGGTCCAGGGACGCGACGGGCTCGTCGGCGAGGATCAGCTTGGGCTGCTGCATGAGCGCCCGCGCGATCGCGACGCGCTGCTGCTGGCCTCCCGAGAGCGAACGGGCCGGTGCGGCCGCCTTGTGGGCGATGCCGACCCGGTCGAGCAACTCCAGGGCACGCCGCCGGTGTGCCGATGTGAAGCCTCCGATGAGGTTGAGGGGCCCCGCCTCGTGCAGGGCCCCGGTGAGCACGTTCGTCAGCACGCTCAGCCGCGGGATGAGGTTGAACTGCTGGAACACTTGCCCGACATCCGAGCGCAGAGCGCGCATCTGCCGGTGTCGCAGGCGGGTGACGTCGTGTCCGGCGACGCGCACCGAACCGGAGGCGATCGGCGCGAAACCGGTGAGGCTGCGCATCAGCGTCGACTTGCCCGATCCCGACGCGCCCAGCAGGGCGACCATCTCGCGAGGGAACAGGTCGAGGTCGACCCCGTCGAGCACCGTCGCACTGTCGTAGGCGACGCGCAGGCCGCGAACGGTCACCAGCGGGAGCGTCTGCGGGCGGTCGGCTGTGCCGGGCGACCCGGCCGAGCCAGGATCCGTGGCCGTCAGGGCGGTCACTTGAGGTCCTTCAACTCGACGCCGGCGACCTCGGCGATCGTGGCGAAGGAGCCGAAGACGGCGGAGTCAGGGTCGACGGTCTGCGTCGCTGTGGCGAACGAGCCCAGTGCCCCGAGACGCTCGGCGTTCTCCGGGGCGAAGGTCTTCGCGATGCCGTCGGCGATGACCTTCCTGGTCTTCTCGTCGAGCGACTGGCGTCCGAGCACCGCGCCCTGGACGGCCATCGACGGGCTCTCGCCGACCGCGCGCCACTCACCGTCCTCGAACGGGAACATCGGCTTGCCCAACTGGGTGAGCATGATCGCGGTGCACGCGGCGTCCACCTGTCCCTGAGCCAGGGCGGCGAACGAGCCCTCATGACCTCCGGAGAACACGGACGTGTAGTCGTCGCCCTGCTCCAGCCCCGCCTCGTGCAGCATGTACACCGGCATGAAGTACCCCGAGCTGGATGCCTGGTCGGCGAATGCGACGGTCTTGCCTTTGAGGTCCTCCAGCTTCTTCACGGGTGAGTCGTCGAGCACGACGCAGGTCGAGACCGGCGAGTCGTCGCCGTCGAAGGCGACGAGGGCATCGACCTCTCCCGTGTTGACCGCGAGGGCGGAGGGGAAACCGCTCATGATGCCGATGTCGACGTGGTCGGACCGGATGGCCTCGACGACACTGAGGTAGTCGGGCACGTCGGTGACTTGGACCGTGCGGCCCGTCGCCTCCTCGAAGAGGTCGGCGAACACCGTGATCGGGTTCACGGCGGTCGGGTCGTCGCCGACCGGCAGGGTGGCAATGGTGATGGGGGCGTTCGGATCGTCGGAGGCGACGTCGGCGGAGGCGCCCTGACAGCCGACGAGGGCGAGGGAGGCGAGGCCGAGCACGGCGACGGCGGGAAGGATGGAGCGGCGCATGATGACCTTTCGGGAGGGGATGGCTCGTCATTGCGAGACCATCGGTATCCCAACCGCCGAAGGTGACGGGGAATTACGAGACCGCCGTACTGCGAATCGAACGCTTGCTGAACGGCGGGTGACCTCCTGGGCGTCGGCGGTCGGCGCCGCTCCACGCCGACGGGGTGGATCCCATCACTCGGTCAGGCGCGAGACGAGGAGTTCATCGAGGCGTTTCCATGCCGGGCTGTCGATGCCTTGGTGTCCGGTGAGGATGTCGATGGTCTCGTGCGGCACCGTGTCGAAGTCGGGGAGGTCCGAGACCAGTGTCATGCGCCGCGCGAGCCGTGCTGTCGAGTCGGCGAGCTGGTCGAGCCGACGGTCATCAGGATGCCAGTCGATGGCGTCGTCGTAGCCACGCAGCACGGCTACGTACTCGGCATCGTCCAGCAGGGCGGTGCGCGTGGGGAGAATGGTCCGGGTGATGTCGGGAGCGATGGCGTAGGCGAGGATGAAGCCATCCCGAATGGCGTCCTCGTGGCGTTTGGACAAGCCGAGGGTGCGCACGCGATCCAGGTATTCGACGGCCTCGGGCGGGAGGCAGAGCCGGTCGGGCTGGTCGAGGTGGCGCAGCCTGGCTCGACGCTGCTGGAGTCTTCGGATGTGAGTGCGCAGTTCGGCGTCGATCCTGTCGATCTGTTCTGTGACGTCGTCGTCGTCGGCGTGGAGCACGTCGGGGATGCGGGCCAACGGGACGCCGGCCTGGGCGAGAGTGACGATGCGGGTCAGGTCGATGATCGCCTGCGCGTCGTAGCGTCGGTAGCCGGAGGCGTCCCGTTCCGGTTCGGGCAGTAATCCCTTGGCGTGGTAGACGCGGATGGCCTTGGTCGTCACGCCGGCGTGCGCGGCGAGTTGCCCGATGGTAAGCATCCTTCATTGTGGAGTTGAGCTTTGCCGAGGGGCAAGGCTTAAAACTGGGTGTATTAAATATTAAGAAATAGAAATATAAGCAATTCAGACGCAAGACGACGATGGTGTGGTTGACTCGCGATACC
>JBQCJQ010000098.1:0-2926 GCA_051952615.1 Humibacter sp. | reverse complement strand
CTCCGCGACCGTCTCCACGTCGAGCAGCCGCCTGGCCTTGAGCAGGTTCGTCTTCGAGATGGGGGACACCACACATCTCGACAGGGTGCTGAACGCCGTGCGCCGCATCGATGCGGTCTACGACGTGTATCGGGTGAGCACCGGCTGACGGGGCTCGCCCACGTCGGCCATCCACTCTCTCAGACGTGCGAGCGCCGCGATCTTGCCGGGCAGGTTGGGCGCGGCCTCGACCCGTTCGACGCACTCCGTCGCCAGTCGCGGCCATCGCTGGATGAGCCCCGAGGCGTCTCGGGGTGCTTGCTCGCCGCCCAGGACGCTCAGATCGAACAGGATGCGCGCGGGTGTGGTCACGCGCAGCTCCCCGATCCGCTCGACGTCGCACGGGCCGTGCGTCACCTCACGCACCACGAAGCGCGGTGAGGGTGCGAACTTCAGGCGATCCGACCGCGAGACGCAGACGCGGTGCAACGCGGGCGGCAGGCTGCGGATGCCGTGGATCCACAGCGCGCTGTCGAGCTCCGCGATCAAGCGCGTGCCGATGAGCTCCGACAGGGCGCTGGCTCTGAGTCTTGTGTCATCCACCTCGTCGACCGGCGCAAACGCCTCGTCGACTGCGAAGAGCTCGCCATCGAGACGCGCGGCGTTCAACTCGGCGACGGCGAGCACTCCACCTGGACGGAGCACGGAAGCCATCGGACGAGCCATGCCTCAATCGTCGCGTGGGTGAGGAATCGGACTCGGCCGCGGATCGAGGTCCGTGGACAAACTTCGACCGGTGGAGAACCGGTCAGCGGATGGCGCCCAGCCAGGCCTTCCGTGCGTCGAGTGCTTCCTGAGCACCCTGGATCGCTTTGGCGTCGCCGGATGCCTTCGCGTCTTCGAGCTCGGACTCGAGCTTGGCGATCGCCTCGGTGAGCTGAGCGGCGAGGCCTTCCGAGCGCGCCTTCTTCTCCGGGTTGCTGCGCTGCCAGTGCTCGTCGTCGAGCTTGCGCACCGCGGTCTCGACGCGGCGGAGCCGGTCTTCGACGGTCTTGACGTCGCCTCGAGGAACCTTGCCGATGGCATCCCAACGGGTCTGGATGGAAAGAAGCGTCGCCCGCGCGGCAGTGCGATCCGTGGCGGTCAGAAGGGGCTCGGCCTCATCGAGGAGGGCGAGCTTCTGCTCCAGGTTGTGCTGGAACTCCTCGTTCTCGATGGCGTCCGACTCGGCCTTCGCCGCGTAGAGCACGTCGCCGGCGGCCTTGAACCGTGCCCAGAGCGCGTCGTCTGTGCGCTTGCCGGCGCGACCGGCACGCTTCCAGTCGTCGAGCAGCGCCCGGTACTCCGGGATGCCGCCGATGCCGAGGGGCTCGAGCGCTTCCGCACGTTCGATGAGTTCCGTCTTGCGCGCCCGCACGTCGCGGTGCTGGGTGTCGAGCTCGGCGAAGAACGCCTTGCGGTTGCGCTCGAGGGTGGTGCGTGCCGCACGGAAACGCTTCCAGAGCTCGTTGGCCTCACCCTTGGGCAGGCGCGGTCCCTCGTGCTGGTGCTTCTGCCACGCGGCGAACAGTTCGTCGAGCTTCGCACCCGCCTGCTTCCACTGCGTCTTGGCCGGGTCCTCAGCGGCAAGGGCTTCGACCTGTTCGACGATGGCGGTGCGCTCGGCGATGGCCTGCTCCATGGCAGCCTTCGCCTCGGCGCTCTGCTGCTCGGTGAGCTCCTCGACCGTGCCGCCGAGCTTGGACAACCGCTCGTCCAGTGCTGCGAGGTCGCCGACCGCATTCGCGTTCGCCACGGATTCCTTGAGCGCCGCAACGGCCTTCGCGACGTCGGATGCCGGGGCACCACGACGCGCGCGCTGCTCGAGCAGACCCACCTGGCCTGCGAGGTCGGCGTACTTGCGCTCGAAATAGGCCAGTGCCTCGTCGGGCGTGGCGTCGGGATACTCTCCGACGACGCGCTCCTCGTCGCCCACGCGCACGTAGACGACACCTGCGTCATCCACACGACCCCACGGGTGCTGTTCAGAACTTGCCACGAGTCTCACCTGTCCGAGTACGGCCGCGACTTCACGCGGTCCACGAGAAAATCCTATTGCACGCCAGGGAGGGTCCCGAGCCCGGCCGTCATCACTTCAACGTGAACGTGTTGATGGTGGGGGTGACGACGGGGGTGCCATCCGAGCCGCCGCCCTGCACACCCTTGTCGGTGACGGCCTTCTCGAGTGCGGGGAGCCCGCTCGTCACCTTGCCGATGACGGTGTAGCCGCCTGCGCTGTCGTTCGGGATGGTGGTGTCGCCGTAGACGATGAAGAACTGGCTGCCGTTGCTGTACGCGTTTCCGCTCTGCCGTGCCATCGCGATGGTGCCCGTCGGGTACTTGCCGTCGGCCGGGGCGTTCTCGATCGGCCCGTAGCTATAGCCGGGTCCGCCCGTGCCGTTGCCCTTCGGATCGCCGCACTGCAGAACCTTGAATCCCGCGCTCGTGGTGAGGCGGTGGCACTTCGTGCCGTTGAAGAAGTTCTTCTGCGTCAAGGCGATCATCGACGAAACGGCCTGCGGGGCCTTCGCACCGTCGAGCGAGACGGCGAGCGGGATGCCGTTGATGGTCAGCGTGCCGTTCCAGGTTCGACCGTCGGCGATCGACTTCGACGGCACGTCTCCCTGGTTCTTGCCGCCTGCGGCGGGTGTCGGAGTCGGCGTCACGGTCGAGGTGGCCGCCGCCGAGGCCTTGGGCGACGCGACGGGCTTTCCAGGGCCGGCGGAGAAGTAGGTCAGCTGAAGCACGACGGCGAGGGCCAGCACGACGACGACGACACCACCCGCGATGAGGTTGTCCCGCACGCGGCGCTTGCGTCTGTGATCGTGCACGGCCTGTCTGGCCTGGTAGGCACGCAGCCGCTCGCGGGCCTGTCGGGCCTCACGGTCGTTCTGCTTCTTCGCGGACA
>JBQCJQ010000097.1:0-7400 GCA_051952615.1 Humibacter sp. | reverse complement strand
TGCCGTTCATCCTGCCGTCGGCGACGATCTCGCTGATCTGGGTCTTCATCTTCACCCCCGGAACAGGGCTGTGGGCGCTGATGCAGACCTGGCTCGGAATGACGCCGGGGTCGGGCGTGCTCTCGAGTCCGAACACCGCCATGATCGGCATCGCCATCGCCACCCTGTGGTGGACGCTCGGCTTCAACTACGTGCTCTACCTCGCAGGGCTGCAGGAGATTCCGCGCGAACTGTACGAGGCCGCCGCGGTGGACGGCGCGACCGCGTGGTCGCAGATCTGGTACATCACGCTCCCGATGCTGCGCCGCACGACGACGTTGGTCGTGCTGCTGCAGATCATCGCGAGCCTGAAGATCTTCGACCAGGTCTATCTGATGACGAGCGGCGGGCCAGGGGTCTCGACCCAGGTCTCCCTGCAGCTCATCACGAGCACGGCCTTCACGGACAACCGACTGGGTGCCGGGTCGGCCGCGAGCGTTCTGCTGTTCATCGTCATCATCGCGATCGCGATCATCCGCGAGATCTTCGATCGTGTCTCGACCAGGAACGATCGTGCGAGCGCAAGGAAGGAGGCCTGACATGGCGATCACCACGGCCCGGCCGCGCATGAAGTCTCCGATCTCCGCCGCAGCGCCCTCGGCACGGGCATCCCGGTCACGGGTCAGCGGCCGAACGTTCAACATCGTGTCGATGATCGTGCTGATCGTCTTCGCGATCCTGTGGCTCATCCCGAGCCTCTTCGCGCTCAAGACCTCCCTGACCTCGAACGGGACGGCAGCGCTGGGCGCCTCCTCGATCCTGAGCGACTGGAACCCGACGCTCGCCTCCTACGCGTCGTATTTCCAGTCCGGCGACATCTGGAACTGGTACATCGCGAGCGGCATCACGTCGGTGGTCACGGCCGTGCTCACGGTGTTCTTCGCATCGATGACGGCGTTCGCCCTGTCGCGGCTGAAGTTCCGGGGATCGAACATCGTGCTGCTCCTGATCATCCTGGGCATCATGATCCCGAGCCAGGTGCTCATCGTTCCGATCTTCCAAGAGCTCAACGCGATGAACCTGCTGAACACCTACTGGTCGGTGATCTTCCCGCAGGTTCCCGCGGTGATCGCGGTCTTCATCTTCAAGCAGTTCTTCGACGGTTTGCCGGTCGAGCTCGAGGAGGCGGCGAGGATCGACGGCGCCAGCCAATGGCGGGTCTACTGGTCGGTGGTGCTGCCGCTGTCGCGTCCGGTTCTGGCCGCGGTGGTCATCCTCACGTTCGTCGGCGTGTGGAACAACCTGCTTCTGCCGCTGTTCGTCTTGTCCAACCCCGACCTGATGACGGTTCCGGTGGGGCTCGCGACGGTGCAGGGCAGCTACGGTCAGCGCTATGCCGACATCCAGGCCGGCGCGATGCTCGCGGCTCTGCCGTTGATCATCCTGTACCTGATCTTCCAGCGGCAGATCGTCGAGGGGGTCACCGGCAGCGGGCTCAAGGGCTGAGCGGGCTCAGCGGCTGCGGGTGCTCTCGCGCTCGATGATGCGATGAGGGATGTTCGTCACCGTGATCGGCCGCGTACGATCCGTGATCCGCTCGGACAGGCGGTCGAGCGCGGCATCGATGAACGCCAGCTTGTCGAAAGACACGGTGGTCAGGGGAGGAGTCGCGTAGCGACCGTCGGCGACGTCGTCGAAACCGGCGACCGAGACGCCCTGCGGCACCTGGATGCCACGGCGCCAGAGTTCGCTGAGCACGCCGATCGCGATGGAGTCGGTGAAGCAGAAGAACGCGTCCGGCATGCGTTCGCGGTCCAAGAAGGTGCCGACGGCCTGGGCGCCGCCGCGCGGGGACCAGTCGTCGCATCCGATCTCCAGCGTGGGATCGTGCGGGATGCCTGCGTCGGCGAGCGCGCGCCGATACCCCTTCGTGCGCAAGCGCGCGGTGAACGTCATGCTGAGCACCGGCGACCCCACGACTGCGATGTGCTTCAGGCCGCGGCCGATGAGCGTCGTGGTCATGTCGTAGGCGGCCTGGTCGGGTTCGACCTGGACCTGATCGAGCCGGTTCTGCTCCACCTCGCCGATCAGAACGGCGGGCGGCACCTGCAACGGATCGTCAGGCAGCGCGAACTCGTCCGAGACGATCGGATTCAGCACGAGGCCGTCGACCATGCGAGCGCGGGCTCGCGACAGCAGCTCCGCCTCGCGCTCCGGCTTGCCGCCGGTCTCTTCGATCTGCACGCCCCAGCCGCGATCGTGTGCCCCTTCCACGAAGTGGTGGGCCATCTCGGCCGAGTACGGAGTGGCGAGATCGGGCAACGCCAAGGCGATTACGCCGGTGCGGCCGTTGCGCAATCCTCGAGCGCTGAGATTCGGCACGTAGTCGAGCTCCGCGAGCGCCTTGTCGACCCGCTCCTTGGTCTCCGGGCGCACGAAGACGCCGCCGTTGATGACGTTGGAGACCGTCTTCGGTGACACGTTGGCGAGCGCCGCGACATCCTTCACCGTTGCGCGCACAGAACCCCCGCGAGTCGAATACCTTTGCGCGAGCCTACTCCGGGCGGATGCGCACACGACCGCCGTCTAACGCGGCGTCAACCCGTATTCTGCAGGCCGGCGGCCACGCCGTTGACTGACAGCAGCAGCAGGCGGCGCAGCTCGTCCTGCTGTGTCTGGTCGATGGCTGCGGCATCCGAATCGGAGCGGAGCGCGCGCAGAGCGCGAAGCTGCAGGAGCGAGAGCGCGTCCACGTAGGGGCTGCGCAGGCGCACGGCACGTCGCAGCACGGCCTTGCTCGCAAGCAGCTCGGAGCCGCCGCTCGTGCGCAGTGCCCACTCGCGGGTGAGCTCCATCTCCTCCATCACCAGATCGGCGAGATCGTCGCGGTCGCCAAGGTCGAGGTAGCGGCGGGCGAGGCGCTCGTCGGTCTTCGCGAGCGACATCTCGACATTCTCGATCATCGTGCGGAATAGGGGCCAGCGTGCGTAGGCATCCTGCAGCAGCTTCTCGTCGCCGACCGCGGCCATCGCCGAGCCGAGGCCGAACCAGCCGGTGAGGTTGATGCGCGCCTGGGTCCAGGCGAACACCCACGGGATGGCGCGAAGATCCTCGAGCGACTCGAGCGAGAGGCCTCGGCGTGCTGGGCGCGAGCCGAGCGCGAGCAGGCCGATCTCCTCCTGCGGGGTGACCCGTCCGAACCAGGGAGCGAAGCCGTCTGCACGCACGAGCTCGAAGAAGCGCGCGCGACTGACCCTGTCGAGCTGTGCGGCGAGGTCCGCGAACTCGTCGGCCGCGGCGGCGTTGCGCTCGCCGATCGACGGCGCGGATGCCATCAGGGTCGCCGCCGCGATCTGCTCGAGGTGCCGCACAGCGATCACCGGGTCGCCGTACTGGGCGAAGATGACCTCGCCCTGCTCGGTGAGCTTGAAGCGTCCGTCGACGGATCCCGGCGGCTGCGCGAGCACGGCCTCGTTCGCGGGTCCGCCTCCGCGGCCGAGCGCACCTCCGCGACCGTGGAACAGCGTGAGCACGATGTCGTTGCGAGCGGCCCAGTCGGAGATGCGGGCCTGCGCCTTGTACAGCGCGAGGGTGGCCGAGACGGGGCCGACATCCTTCGACGAGTCGGAGTAACCGAGCATCACCTCGAGCCTGCGGCCGGTCTGCTCGAGGCGGGAGGCCACCTCGGGGAGCGTGATCATCCGGTCGAGGATGTCCGTTGCGGCATCCAGATCGGCGAACGTCTCGAACAGCGGGATGACGTCGAGCACCGGCGCGTTCTCGGGCGACCCGAGCGCATGCTCTGCAAGCCGATACACGTTCGCGATGTCGTCCGCGGACTGGGTGAACGACACGATGTAGCGTCGTGCCGCATCCACGCCGTACCTGTTCTGCAGGTGGGCGATGACGCGGAAGACGTCGAGCACCTCCGCGCTCAGGTCGTCGAGGTCGTCATCCCCTCGCGCGCCCGCTGCGACCGCTTCGAGGGTCTGCCTGTGCACCTTGGAGTGCTGGCGAACCTCGAGCTCGGCGAGGTGGAACCCGAACGTCTCCACCTGCCAGATGAGGTGCTGCACCTCGCCGTACGCGTTGCGCAGGTCACCGGCCTCTTCGAGGGAGCGCTGCACGATGCGCAGATCGGCGAGCAGGGCATCCGGGTTCTCGTATGCGAGGTCGGCGTCTCGTCGACGGGTTGCCGCGATGCGGTCGGCGATCACGAGGAGGACGCGGCGGTGGGGCTCGTTGGGGGAGCGCTTTGCGACATCCGCCGTGAGGTCCTCGGCGAGAGCCCGCTGCTGATGCCAGAGCGCCGAGAGCTCCTGGCTGGCCGGGGTGTCGCCTGCGTCGAGTGTGAGGGTGCGGCCGATGCGGTCCGTTGCGCGTTCGAGGCCGAGCAGCACGTGCTCCGACGCGATCGCCGCCGCCTTGCGGGTGACCTTCGCGGTGACGAACGGGTTGCCGTCGCGGTCGGCGCCGATCCAGCTGCCGAAGCGCACGAACGAGCGGGCCGCGGGCGGCTTCGGCGAGGCATCAGCTCCTGCCAGGCGCTCGTCGATGAGGCGGTAGACGCGCGGGATGACCTGGAAGAGGGTCTGGTCGAAGATGTTCATGGCCGTGCGCACCTCGTCGAGCGGGGTGGGACGGTCGGCCCTCAGCGGCTGGGTGCGCCACAACGTGTCGATCTCGGCGAGCAGCTGGCGCTCGTTCTCCGAGCGGGCGAGGGCGCCGAGCCTGGGGTCGTCGTACTCGGCGACGAGGTCGCTGATGCGGCGGATCGCGTAGGCGACGGCGCGGCGACGCGCCTCGGTCGGGTGAGCCGTGAGCACGGGTCGGAACTCGAGATCCGACACCCGCTTGCGTGCTTCGTCGTCGCCCACCTCGGCGCTGAGCGCCGCGAACGCGCTGGCGAACGACTCGGCGGGGCGTCCGCCGTCGACGGCTCCGGGGTCGCGCGCGAGCAGCACGCGCACGCGGTGTCGCTCCTCGGCGAGGTTGACCAGGTGGAAGTAGCAGGTGAACGCGCGGGCCACCTGTTCAGCACGCTCGAGGCTGAAGCTCTGCACCAGGGCCTCGGCGTCTTCAATGGATGCCTCGCCCTTGCGTTCGTACGCGCCGATGGTCAGAGAGCGTAACTTTTCGACATCGTCGAGCAGATCCTGCCCGCCGGACTCGGCAAGCACCCTGCCCAGCAGGCCGCCGAGGAAGCGCACATCGGAACGGAGTGCCTCAGGCACATCGCCGCTCCGCACGTGGCGGGGGTCGAGGATGCCCGGCTCTTCGGACGGAGCGGAATTCGAGTGGGGCGCGTTCGTCATCGCGTCCAGGCTACCCAGCGTGTGTTGCGGGGAGGAAAACGGGGGCTATGTCTCCGCGGTGGGCGCGCGTCTCTGTGGTGCGCGCACCTGCCGGCGCGGGCGACGGCTATCCTGCTCCCATGGGGACAGCCGTTTCGGTTCTGGCGTGGGTTTTCACTGTTCTGCTGGCTGTGCTGTTCGTCACCTGCGTTCTCGCATCCCGAGACCGGGTCAGCGAGAACCGGTACTTCGGCTTGAAGCTTCCGGCGCTCCTGCGGAGCGAGGCCGCATGGCGCAATGGTCATCGTGCCGCCATCCTGCCTGCCGGCATCATGGTGGTCATCGCGCTGGTCTGCGCGATCATCGGGCTTTCGGTGCCTGCCGTCTACTGGGGATCGATCGCGGCGTTCGTGATCGGCGTGGTGTGGACGATGCTCGCGGCGACCCGCGCGGCACGGGCGACGCCTGAGGACAGCTGACGCACCGCTCGACGTTCGCCTCGGCGGCTCCCGCTGCTCAGGTCGGGTGGGTCGGCTACGCGTAGCGCTGGTGCGCGGCGACCGGCTTCAGCGCGAATGCATCGATGATGAGCTGCGCGGCGGCATCCGGATCCGACTCCTCCGTGTCGATGAGGAGGTCCGTCTGCGGGATGTCCAGCGTGCCTTTCGACGCGCGAATCCGGCGCAGCGTTTCGAGGTCCGTGAGCTTCTCGAATTCGTGCCGGCTCGGCAGGTCGATGCGGCGCTCCTGCTCTGCCTCGGAGACGGCGAGCTGGACGAAGTGGATTCTGCCGCCCGCCGCTTCGACCACCCGACGCGTGCGGTCGCTCAACCCGGCCGGAACCGTCGACTCCGGTGCGAACGTGAAGATGAGGGACGTGTCGGATGCCGCGGCTTCGGCGAACGTGGCAAGCCAGAACTGCTCCCGAAGCTTGACGAAGGGTGCAGAGCCGAACGGGAAGACGGCGGTCACGGCGTCCACGATCAGGTGATTGTGGAAGACGCGGAAGTTGGTCCGCTCGCTCAGAGCGCGCGCCACGGTCAGCTTGCCCGCCGCTGCGGGGCCATGCAGGAAGACCAGGTCCATGCGCCCCGATGGTATCGGAGCGGTCATGTGCTGCGAGGGTTCGGCGGCGTGCCGGTGGTGGTGATGGGCGGGGGAGCGGTCGGGACGATCGGTCCGGGCTCACCGTGCCAGACCGTGACCGCGCCGTCCGCGCCGAGACGGGCATCCGCACTCCACCACGTTTGCGTGCCACACGGGCCATGCACCTGGGATTCGTCGAGTCGCACGCTCGTGCTGCTGCGCAGTTCCGCGTCATTCGCGGACGTGACGGTCAATGTGTAGCGGACCGTTCGTGGCGGAAACGTCTTATTCGGGACGACGAGCTGAAGAACCTCGTTTCCTGGAGCACTGGTTACACATCGGCTGTCGAGGCACGCCCGCAGCGTGGCGTCAGGGTGCACGTGCAGCCATGGCGAGACATCCAGCCACACACCCGGTGGATAAGCGGCAGCCCCCGAGCAGGCCGCGGGGACGCATCCGGCCAGCCCTGACGTCACCACCAGGCAGAGTACGGCCGCCACTGCAATCCGTCGCACAAGCACAGTCTGCTCTTCGTCGCGAGCCCCGCCCGTTTTGTGGCGCCGTCCGACGTGTCGTCTACAGTCATTGGGGGATCGGCAGTGGTGGGGAGGCCCTGATGCGTGCAGTGTTCCAGGTCGAGTTGGCCGAAGTCCAGGATCGGCTTGTCGACATCGCGGAGCTCGTGCTGCGCGCCATCCGACGTGCCACCGTCGCCTTGGAGACGGCCGACATCGAACTCGCCGAGAAGGTGATCGGTGACGATCCTCAGATCGACGACATGGCCACGGGACTGGATGAGCTGGTGATCCAGATTCTTGCCCGGCAAGCGCCGGTCGCGCGCGATCTCAGGGTTGCGGTCAGTGCCCTGCGGATCAGCGCCAACCTGGAGCGGATGGGGGATCTCGCCAGACACGTCGCCGAACTCGCCCGCCGCCGTTTCCCGAGCCGGGTTGCACCGGACCAATTGAGGGACACGTTCACGCGGATGGCGTCCGAAGACATCCGGGCCGCTGAAGCGCTCGTCCGGCTCCTGCGCACCGC
>JBQCJQ010000096.1:0-2133 GCA_051952615.1 Humibacter sp. | reverse complement strand
GAACGTTCCCCAGCCGCGCGGGTGGGGGCGGGATCCGACGAGGATGCCGTCGCTCCCGCCGCAGTGCGCCGGGTGCCGCATGATGCCGCGCACGTTCTGCTCGTGTCCGATGTGCATCAGGATGCTCGTGCCGAGCCGATCCCTGAGCAGCAGATCGATGACGACGTCGACGGGCTGCTCACCGGCGGTATCCGCCAGCTCGGCGACGGTCGAGCCGACGATGCCCTCGAGCTCGGGCGAGCGCACCCCCGCGATCTGGATGACGCTCCAGTCCGCCCGCTCGCCGTGGAAGCCGTCGGACCCTGCCTCGAATGCCGCTGCGATCGCGTCCCTGTCGTCGCCGCCGCGCAGCCTCGCCAGAAGCGCCTCGGGGCCGCCGGCCGCAGCCCAGCTCGGCAGCAGCGCGGCGAGCGTCGTGGCGCCGGGCAGGTAGGGGTAGCTGTCGAGCGTGAGGTCGACGCCGTTCGCGATCGCGCCGTCGATCAGGTCGAGGAATCGCGGAAGGGTGTCGCGGTTGGTCGCGAAGTTCAGGGTGGCGTGCGAGAGGTGCAGACCGCATCCGGTGGTCGCCGCGATGTCGATCACCTCCCGGTAGGCGTCGAGTGCGCCGACTCCGTACGAGCGGGTGTGCGGCACGTAGAAGCCCCCGCGGTCCGCGACCACTTCGGCGAGCGCGGTGAGCTCGGCCCGGTCGGCGTACATTCCCGGCGCATAGGTGAGGCCGCTGGAAAGGCCGAAGGCACCGGCATCCATGCTGTCGGCGAGGATGCCCCGCATGCGGTCCAGCTCGACGGGTGTCGCCGGCCGGTCATCCTGGCCGACGGTGAGCATTCTGAGGTTGCCCTGCGGCACGAGCACCGCGGTGTTCGTGGGGGTCCCTGCGTCCTCGACACCGCGGTCGAGCCGAGCGAGGAACTCGGCCATGCTGCGCCAGGCGTAGTCGAGCGGCGGCTCCCCGTTCCAGCCGGCGATCTGGGTGCGGATGTCGCGCATCGCATCGTTGTCGACGGGGGCGTATCCGATCCCGTCCTGGCCGAGCAGCTCCGTCGTGACGCCCTGGCCGAGCTTGGCGAGGTGGTCGCGATCGCTCAGCACGGCGAGGTCGGAGTGCGCGTGCATGTCGATGAACCCCGGTGAGAGGGCGAGGCCGCGGGCGTCGATGACGCGGGCGGTGCTCGTCACCGCATGAGCCCCAGAATCCGTCGCCACCTCTGCCTCAGCCTCCGCCGGGCGGCGACGGTCGATCGTCGCGATCCGTCCGTCGGCCACGAGCACGTCCGCTTCGTACGGCTCGCCGCCGGTTCCGTCGACCACCGTCGCACCCGCGAAGAGCACGCGGTCGGCGGCCCGTGCTGCGATCGACCCCGCCACGCTCAGAACACCGTCTCGACGAGGTCGATCACGCGCGGGTCGTCGGCGAGCCCGTCGTCAACGACCGGGATGAGCCGCCACTTGTCCAGCGCCGTGCACGGGTGCGACAGGCCGAGCCGCACCACCGAACCGACCGGCAGATCGTCGGGGCCGGCGTTCGGGAGGCGGAGGAAGGCGTGCTGATCGTTGACGGCCGTGATGTGCGCGTCGGCGAGTACAGCGTCGTCATCCGCATTCCCGATCACCGCCTGCGGCACGGGCAGCCCCTCGTCGAACGGCAGGTCGCGCCTGCCCGCGTCGAGCAGGGAGAGCCCCGGTTCGGGGCGCGACACCACGCGGGCTCGCAGGTGCATCGCGGAGCGGAACGGCTCGGTGCCGGTGAGGGTCCCCATCGGGCCGATGCGCGAGTAGTAGCCGTCGTCGTGCACCTGGTAGGCGCCGGAGCGCAGCACGATGTCGGCGTCCGCGACGCCACCGAGGCGTGCAGCGACGCGATCCAGATAAGCGCTGCCGCCCGCCGTGACGATGGGCCGTCGCTCGTCCTCGCTCGACTCCCGGTACAGGCCATCGGCTACGACGACGGCGTGCAGGGCACGGAGTTCGTCGAGGTAGGCATCCACGCGCGCGACGGCCTCGGCGGACCTGTCGTGCCCGACAGCACCCTCGTAGCCACCGACGCCGGCGAGCTCCAGGTTCGTCGATGTCGCGACCGCTCGCGCGACCGCGAGTGCTGCGGCCACTCCCCTGGCGCCGGTGCGCCCT
>JBQCJQ010000095.1:0-20348 GCA_051952615.1 Humibacter sp. | reverse complement strand
TGCCACGGAGGAAGAGCGCCAGGAGCGCAAGGATGGCGATGGGCGCCACCAGGATCGGCACGACGATGGATGGCACCGTGCCGGGCATCCCGAACTGCGCCGCGATGGTCTGCCATCCGCCGAGCGCAGAGTCGGGGAAGCCGAGCGCGATGTGCAGCGGATGAGCCATCGGGCCGGGGAGCGGGACCCCGGGGTCGGCGAAGACCGCGAGCGGCGTGCCTCGCATCGTCTGTTGCCACACCAGCGGGGCGAACAGCACAAGGGTCGGGATGGGGATGCAGAGAACGCGCCCGACACCCCGTCCGCTCAGAGCCGCCGCGACGATCCAGGCCACGACGAGTGCCGGCGCCAGAAGGGGCGAGCAGGCGATGACGACGGCGGCGAGCAGTGCGGTGGTGGCCGCCGCGGCCCACGAGCGCTTCGCCGCCGTGCCCGCGAAGAACAGCCAGGGCAGCAGCAGGTGCACGATGACGGCGGCCGGCCGGCCCTCCTGCAGCGCGGCGAACAGCATCGGGGCGAGGGCCCACACGATCGCGAACGTCGCGCGGAGCACCGCCCTGTGGGTGAGCCGCGTTGCGAGGAACCAGCCGCCGAGAGCGGCCAGCGGGAGGGCGGCAAACCAGAGCAGCTCGAGCGCGAACGACGGCTGCCAGAACGTGAGCGAGCCGAGCACGGCGAGCACCGCGCCGAACGGATCGGCGGCACCGACGAACCCGATTCCGATGTTGCGCCAGCCGTAGCCGACACTCGACCAGAGCGTTCCGATGTCGCTCAGCGGGAGAAGACCGCCGCCGCTGATCTGCGACGACCCGAGCAACGGCGCGAAAAGCGCGATGCTCATCAGCGCCATCGCCAGCACGACCCAGGCGCCGCCACCGCTGAAGAAGTTGACCTCCCTGCGTTCGCCGTGCATGCGGACCAGGCTCGCCTCGCGCTTCTGCGCGCGGGCACGCCGCACCTCGATGTGCGGGATGCGCAATGGCGCGATGGCGCTCCACTTGACGGTGCGAATCCGCTTGATGCCGGATCGCGCCTGACCGACGCGGCTCCCCCCGAACGCGGTGGAGAAGGCGGCGGCGAGCTCGCCGCCGATCGCACCGGGCTGCTTGCCGATCAAGAAGCCGATCGACCGGATGACCGCGAGCGGAACGAGAGAGAGCCAGTGGAAGACTAGCGAGATCGCCGGCGCGTACGCCATGCGGCGGTGCAGCTGGGCCGCGCGCTTCTGGCGATGCTGGCGTCTCCGCTGCCGTCCCTTCGGTGATCGCTTCGGGCCGCTGACGCCGTCGTCTGAGGAGGCGACCCTCGACGAGGGAACGATGACGACACGGTGTCCGGCCAGACGTGCGCGAACGCACAGGTCGAGCCCGTCGTCGAACACGGGGAGTCCGGGGTCGAAGCCACCGAGCGACTCCCACACGTTCTGCCGGATCAGCATGCCGGCCGACGGCACGGCGAGCATGTCGCTCGTGCGGTCGTGCTGCGCCTGGTCGAGCTCGTCCTCGACGACCGCGACGGTGGTGCCGTACGGCGTCATCGAGAGCCCGAGCTCGCGGATGACCGAGCCGTCGTCCCAGTCGACCAGCTTGGGCCCGGCAACGGCGACCGACGGCGAGACCGCGACGGTGTCCATGAGGCGCGCGAGGGCCTCCGGCTCGGGTGCCGTGTCCTGGCCGAGGAACCACAGCCAGGCGTCGTCGGTGGTCGCGGGCGGAACGACGCGGGCCGCCACGCCGAGGGCGGTTCCGTACGGGAGTTTCTCGGTGGATGCCAGCAGTTGGTCTGGCGCAGCCTCGGCGGCGACGGCGGTGGTCTTCTCGTCCGACGCGACGCCGATCACGATGAGCGAGTCGACAGGACGTGTCTGTGCTGCGACGGCATCCAGGCTGCGTCTGAGGTGCTCGGGGTCGCGGTGTGCGACGAGGATCGCGGTGACTGTCGGAGGCATCGCGGCAAGCCTAGGCAGGAGCGCGCCCAATACCGGGTACCAGGATCGCGTGCTCCCCGAATTGGTGCCAGGAGCAGCTCACTGCGCGACGCGCGCCGGCGGGATCAGCCGGCGCGTCGACGCAGCTTGCGACGTTCTCGTTCCGAGAGGCCACCCCAGATACCGAAGCGCTCGTCGTTCTGGAGTGCGTACTCCAGGCACTGAGCCCGCACCTCGCATGACGTGCAGATCTTCTTGGCATCCCTGGTCGATCCGCCCTTCTCGGGAAAGAACGCCTCAGGGTCGGTCTGCGCGCACAGCGCATCCGATTGCCACGACAGAGGATTCTCTACGTCATCCTCTGCGCGCGACGAAACCCCCGGCACCCCCAGCCGAACAGGATCGACGAACCAGTTTTCAGGTACCCCCGGTCGATATTCGCTATTCGCCATATCGATCTCCCCACGTGTGTTGCCACGCGCACCGTGCGTGTTTCCACACGGGGCGTTTCACTAATTACACCGGTGTAGTTCGATCGCGTCAAGTCGCGAATCGTAAAGCCTCAACTCGGGCTGGAGGGTTCGCGACTCGCCGAGAAACCCGCAACGATTTGTCGAAGGGGTCAGGCGACCGTCGCACGCTGCCGTGCGTGCCAGGCGCTGGCGACCATGTCGGCAAGGCTGTGGCGCATCTTCCAATCGAGGTCGCGGGCGGCCAGGGCTCCCGACGCCACGATGCGCGCAGAGTCCCCCTGGCGTCGAGGCGCGATCTCGGGAGTGAAGTCGATGCCGGTCACCTCGGCGACGGTCGACATGATCTCGCCGACCGAGACGCCGTCACCGCTGCCCAGGTTGTACGCGGCCTCGATGGGGTCGCCGGCTTCGAGCCGCTGAGCGGCGGCGACGTGCGAACGGGCCAGGTCGGGGACGTGCACGTAGTCGCGTACGCAGGTGCCGTCAGGGGTCGGATAGTCGTTGCCGTTGATGCGCGGCGTGCGTCCGTCGAGGAGGGCATCGAAGACCAGCGGAAAGAGGTTGTGCGGGCTCGTGTCGAAGAGGTCGTCGTATCCGGACCCGACCACATTGAAGTACCGCAGGCTCGAGTGCTTGACGCCGCGGGCGATCCCCTGATCACGCAGCAGCCACTCGCCGATCAGCTTCGACTCGCCATACGGGGACTCCGGCGCCTTGGGCGTGTCTTCGGTCACCAGATCGACGTCGGGCGTGCCGTACACGGCCGCGCTCGAGGAGAACACGATCGTGTCGATGCCCGCGCCCTCCATCGCGGCCAGCAGGGTGGCCGTTCCGGTGACGTTCTGCTCGTACGTGTGCAGCGGTCGCTGCACGGAGACGCCCGCGTACTTGAACCCGGCGATGTGCATCACGCCCGTGATCGGATGCTCCGCGAAGGTGCGCTCGAGCAGCTCACCGTCGAGGATGGTGCCCCGCACGAACTGCTCGCCACCGGCGACGAACGACTCGTGCCCGCTGGAGAGATCGTCGATCACGACGGTGTCGATGCCCGCCTCACCGAAAGCGCGTACGACATGGGACCCGATGTAGCCGGCACCGCCGGTCACCAACCAAGACATGACATCAAACCTATCGTCGCCGCGAGCGACGCTCCGGCGCCTACAGGTTCGGCATCGCGACGAAGAGCTCGCCGCCGGGCGCCACCGCGAAGCGCAGGTCGCCCTCGTCCGGTGTGACATAGCAGGCCTGGCCCCGCTCGATGTCGACCTCGCCGTTGGTGCCCCGCACGGTCGCCGAACCGGCGGTGCAGAGCACGATCGCAGGCCCGGCCGGCTCGAGAGAGGCATCCGCCGTCACGTGCGCGAGTGCGAAGTCGGGCACATCCGGCACGAACAGCTCGACGGCCCCGTCGCTCGACGGCGTCAGCAGCGGCACGGCGACGGGCGTGAAGTCCAGCACGCGCAACAGCTCCGGCACATCGATGTGCTTCGGCGTGAGGCCGCCGCGCAGCACGTTGTCCGAGGCCGCCATGAGCTCGATGCCCGTTCCGGAGAGGTAGGCGTGGATGTTCCCCGCAGGCAGGTAGAGCGCCTCACCCGGTTGCAGCGAGACCCGGTTCAGCAGCAACGCGAGCACCACGCCGGGGTCGCCAGGAGCGAAATCCGCGAGCAGTCGAACGATGTCGAGCTCCGGTGCGGACTCCCCCCTCGGCGAGCGCGCGATCTCGGTCGCCTGCTGCACGATCTCCTCGGCGGCGTCCCCTCCCCCGAGCAGTAGACCGACCGCGGCGCGTAGCGCAGACTCGTCGTCTCCACCTGCCGCGAGGATGCCCCGCAGCACCTCGATCTCGTCGCGCGGCAGAGCCTCCGCCCTGCCGATCAGGATCAGCTTGTCGAACGACCCCAGCGATGCGTCGACGGCGCGGAACCCGCATAGGGCGTAGAACTGGGTTACCGGATAGATCATCTCCGGCTTGTGGAACGGGTCCTTGTAGTTGCGCTCGGGTGAGTCGAGCGGCACGCCGAGCTCGTTCTCCCGTTCGAACCCGGCGAGTGCCTGCTCCGACGACGGGTGGGCCTGGATGGACAGCGGGGCGGATGCCGACAGCACCTTGAGCAGATAGCCGAGGTGGGGAGCGAGTTCCGCACCTCCGAGGGCGGGCTGGCGATGATCTGCGGCCTCGATCGCCTCGACGCGCTCCTCCGCTCCCCTCTCGTAGTCCAGCCACTCGTGTCCGAGGGTCGCGGCCGGGTCGTCCGAGATCAGACCGGCCAAGGTCGTCGCGTCGCCGATCGGATGCACGAGCACGCTCGGACATCCGGGATGCGCCCCGAGCCAGAGCTCCGCCTCGGGTCGTCCGGAGGCCGTCCTTCCCAGCAGGTCGGCGATGCCGTGCAAGGAACCCCACGCGTAGTCGCGAGGGGTGTTGTCGATGCGCACAAACATCCGCACCCGCCCTTTCGTCTCGTTAGTCGCAGAGTACCAATCGCCTTGGGCGGTCCGGATGCCGCTGCCTAGGCTGTGATGCGCAACTCGGCCACACATCTAGCACTGGAGCAGTCATGGCATTCGAGCCTCTCGCGGCGGACTTCTACGGGTTCGAGAACGAACTCACCGATCAGGAGAAGGACGCGATCGCGGCGCTCCGCGCTTACCTCGAGACTCAGGTGCGGCCGATCGCGAACGAGTACTGGGAGCGCGCGGAGTTCCCGAAGCAGGTCATCCCCGAGCTTCATCGCCTCGGTGTCGCCGCGTTCGCCTGGGACGAGACGAAGCCGTTCCCGAACTCGGCGGTGTTCCGCGGATTCGTCGCACTGGAGCTCGGACGCATCGACGGCTCCGTCGCGACGTACGTCGGCGTGCAGAACGGACTCGCCGCCGGTGCGGTGAGCGCCTGCGGCTCGCAGGAGCAGCGCGACGAGTGGCTGCCGAAGCTTGCCTCCGGCGAGGTCATCGGAGCGTTCGGCCTCACCGAGCCGCTCTCCGGGTCGGACTCGGCGCAGGGCCTGCGCACAACGGCGGAGCGCCAGGGCGACGAGTGGGTCATCAACGGCTCCAAGCGCTGGATCGGCAACGCCACGTTCAGCGACATCACGATCATCTGGGCGAAGGATGTCGCAGACGGCCAGGTCAAGGGCTTCATCGTTCCCACCGAGACCCCCGGCTACTCGGCCACGAAGATCGAGGGCAAGCAGTCGCTGCGTGCCGTGCAGAACGCCGACATCACCCTGACCGATGTGCGCGTGCCCGAGTCGCTCCGGCTGCAGAACGCGAACTCGTTCCGCGACACGGCCAAGGTGCTGCGGGCCACCCGCGCAGAGGTTGCGTGGGCCGCAGTCGGCATCGCGGTCGGTGCATACGAGGCCGCGGTGCACTACGCGTCGGAGCGCATCCAGTTCGGCAAGCCGATCGCCTCGCACCAGCTCGTGCAAGACCTGCTCGCCAAGTCGCTGGCGAACATCACGGCGTCGCTCGGCGTCGTCGTCCAGGTGTCGCGGATGCTCGACGCGGGCACCCAGCGCGACGAGCACTCTGCTCTCGCGAAAGCGTTCGCCACCTCGCGCATGCGCGAGACCGTCGCATGGGCCCGCGAGATCTTCGGCGGCAACGGCATCGTGCTCGACTACGACGTGATCCGGTTCTTCAACGACGCCGAGGCGGTGTACTCCTACGAGGGAACCCGCGAGATGAACACCCTCATCGTCGGCCGCGCCATCACGGGCAAGGCCGCATTCGTATAGGTTTTGCTCAGCCGACAGGGGTCGACTGGGCGACCGTGATGTCCCGAAGGGCCACCTGTGTGCCGCCACGCAGGGAATTGGGGACCTCTGCGATCGCGTCGACGCCCTCGACGAGGGCGCGGAGGGCTGCCTCGTCGGCGTGGCCCGACACGCGCACGTCGTAGTGCACCTGAGTCGATACCGCCGGCGACCCCGAGAAGTCGCCATCGACGGTGACCTCTACCGACTCGAGTGCGATTCCTGCGGCATCCGCTTCACGGAAGAGATCGTTGGAGACGCACGCCGCGATGGCGAGGTAGAGGAGCTGACCGCCGTTGAACCCGATGCCGTCACCGCCGGCCTCCGATGAGCGGTCTGCGACGAGCGTGAAGGGCCCTGCGGATCCGACCGCGGCGCTGCGGCCGGAGATGTTCCTGGTTCGCACGCTGAACATGGGGAAAGGCTAGGCCGATGACGGCCTCGACGCACCCCCGATCGGGAATGCCGTTCGCCACCCCGCCCGCGGTTACAGTGAGACCCATGACCCCTGAGACCAGGCCGGCGACCGCGCCGCGCACCGTCCCCTCTGGCCAGGGCTGGAAGCTCGCGTTCGCCGGCTTCATGTTCTTCACCCTGTTCGCCGGCGACTTCTGGCGCGACAGCCTCAGCTGGTACGGGTGGGGCGCCGCCGTGCTGTTCTGCCTCGTCGTCAGCATCGTGTTCCTGGTTCGCGCGAGGCCGCGCGTGCCGATCCGCAAGTGGCCGAAGACGCTGCTGCTTTTCCTGCTGCTCTGCGTGGCGTCGATCGCGTGGTCTGCGTATCGGCTCGAGTCCGTGTACGGAACGGTCGCACAGCTTGCCACGGCGACGGCGGGGGTGTTCTTCGCGCTCTGCCTGAGCTGGCAGCAGCTCCTCAGGGCGCTCGGTGCGGCCTTCCGGTGGATCATCGCGCTCTCGCTCCTCTTCGAGCTGATCGTCTCGCTCTTCGTGCGCCACCACGTTCTGCCGTTCTTCACCGACTACGGGTCGGGCAAGCTGCCTGACGCCTACTACTGGAGCCGTGACCTGCTGTTCCACGGCGGCAAGATCCAGGGCATCGTCGGCAACAGCGACATCCTCGGCATGATCACGCTGTTCGCGGTCATCGTGTTCGGCATCCAGCTCGCCGATCGGACGGTGAACCGCACGGCCGGCATCGTGTGGCTCGCGCTGGCCGGCGTGACCTTCCTTCTCACGAGGTCGTCGACCGTGATCGCTGCGCTGGTCGTGGTCGTCGTCGTGCTGCTCTTCGCCCTGTGGGGACGCGGGGTGCCGCAGAGCAAGCGGGTGCCCATCTACGCGACGGCGGCGGGCCTGCTCGTGGTCGGCGTGGCATCCATCGTGCTGTTCTGGAACGACGTCACCGGCCTGCTGGGCAAGAGCTCGGATCTCACGGGGCGCACCGACATCTGGGGCAAGGTCATCGACCTCGCGCAGCAGAGGCCGTTCTTCGGCTGGGGGTGGATCAGCTACTGGGCGCCGTGGGTCGAACCGTTCAAAGGTCTGGCCGTCCGCAACAAGGTCGAGTACCTCCAGGCGCACAACGCCTACCTGGATGTCTGGCTTCAGTTGGGCATCCTCGGTCTCGTGATCTTCGCACTGCTCGTGCTCTCCACGTTCGGTCGCACGTGGTTCATGGCGGTCGACCGGGCGCCGTTCGACGCGGCGGGCGTGGTGCGATCCGATGTGAGATACACGGCCATCACGCTGCTCCCGCTGCTGATGATGGCCGCGGCCATCGCGCAATCGCTCGCCGAGAGCCGCATGCTGATCGAGGGTGGCTTCGCGCTGCTCGTGACGTTCAGCATCAAGACGAAGCTCGATCGGCCGTAGGGCCGTCAGTGAGCACCGACGAGGGATACGACCGCATGGCTCAGCCGCGACACGTGCCGCAGTGGTTCGCGCTGACCCGTGCTCTGTTCGAGTCCGCGAAGTTCTCGCGCGCGCTGTCGCTGACGATCGTCGGCGTGGCGTTCCTGACCACGGCCATCCGCGACGTGATCGGCTGGCCGGGTCTGCTCGGCGTGCTCGGTGCGCTCGTCGTGATCACGGCCGGGTCCTTCGTCGCGCACTGGGAGGCCATCGAGTGGCACGGACTGCTGCCGGTGTCGCTGCTGGTCTTCGTCGGCTGGTGCGCGGCGTCGATCGTGTGGAGCCTGTACCAGTGGGCGACGCTGGCGGCCATCCTCTACCAGGTGCTGTTCGCGTTCCTGGCGATCTACCTCGCGCTCGTGAGGGATGCCATCCAGATCGTTCGCGTCATCGGCGACGTGCTGCGGGTGCTGCTCACGACGTCCCTCGCGCTCGAGGTGCTGAGCGGACTGCTCATCGACACGCCCATCAAGTTCCTGAACATCGCGGGCAACCTCGCTCAGGGCGGGCCAATCTCCGGGCTGTTCGGCAGTCGCAACCAGCTGGGCCTCGTCGCGCTCATCGCCGCGGTGACCTTCATCATCGAGTGGCGCACCAAGTCGGTGACCCTCGGCGTGGCATCGTTCTCCGTGGTGGTCGCGGTGCTGTGCCTCGTGCTCTCCAGCTCTCCCGTGATCGCGATCATGCTCGTCGTCGTCGTGCTGGCGAGCGCCGCGCTGTTCGGGCTGCGGCACATCCGCAACGAGCGCGTGCGATTCTATGTGCAGATCGTGTTAGGCGTGGTGACGACCGTGTGCGCCGTGCTCGCCTTCATCCTCAGGGCGCCGATCATCAATCTGCTGCACGGGCAGTCCGTGATCACCGTGCGCTACGAGGTGTGGCTGCAGATCTGGCACCTCATTCCGACCAACCCGCTGCTCGGCTGGGGGTGGATCGGGTTCTGGCGCGGGTCGCTCCCGCCGTATTCGCTGATCAATGAGGCAACCGGATCCCCGCACGCGAACGGGTTGAACGCGTTCCTGGATGTCTGGCTGCAGGTCGGCCTCGTGGGATTCCTGCTCTTCGTGCTGATGCTCGGCCTCGCGATGTTCCGCTCCTGGCTGCTCGGCTCGAACAAGCGCAGCGTCATCTACGCGTGGCCGCCGCTCGTGCTGATCGCGCTGATCGGCACGGCGATGGCCGAGAGCACCATCCTCATCGAGAGCGGCTGGATGCTCCTCGTCATCTGCACCGTGAAGGCGTCGCAGGGGATGTCGTGGCGACAGGCGCTGCCCGCGGCGCCGCTGCGCGCCGAAGAGCTCTAGCGCAGCGCTTCCACGAGAGCGTCGATCACCTGGTCGACCTGCGAGTCCGCGAGGTCGGGGAAGATCGGCAGCGAGAGCTCCTCTGCGTAGTACGCCTCGGCATTGGGGCACATGCCTCGCTGGTAGCCGACGTTCGCATACACCGGGTGCCAGTAGACCGGGATGTAGTTCACCTGCACGCCGATGCCCGCCGCGCGCATCTTCTCGAACACTTCCCGCCTGCGTCCGTCGCGCACGCGCAGCGGATAGAGATGCCACATCGGATCGGTGTCGGCCCGCTGAGTCGGGGTGCGCACGCCGTCGACCGTGGCGAACGCCTCGTTGTAACGAGCGACGATCTCCGAGCGACGTCGCTTGAACTGCTCGAGGCGCTTCAGCTGTGCGAGTCCCAGCGCGCTGGCGATGTCGGTCAGCCGGTAGTTGAGTCCGAACTCGTGCACTTCCTGATGCCACGGGCCTTCATCGGTGATGGCGAAACGGGCCGGATCGCGCACCAGCCCGATGAAGTGGAACTCGTGCACCTTCTGTGCGAGCGCAGGGTCTTTGCACACCACCGCGCCACCCTCGCCCGTTGTCATGTTCTTCGTCGGGAAGAACGAGAAGGTCGTGATGTCGGCGAGATCGCCAACGGGACGGCCGAAGTACGTTCCCCCGATCGAATGCGCGGCATCGTCGAGCGTCACGGCGCCGACGCGGTCCGCGAGCGGCTGAAGCCGGTCGTACTCTGCGGCCTGTCCCGCGTAGTCGACAGCCGCGATCACGCGGGTGCGTTCGGTCAGCGCGGCATCCACGGCGTCGGGATCGAGCAGCCCCGTCTCGTCGTCGATATCGGCGAAGACGACCCTCGCACCGAGCATCGACGCGGTCGACGCCGTGGCGACGAAGGTCATCGGCGTCGTCACGACGTCGTCTCCCTCTCCGAGGCCGAGAGCGGAGTACGCGGTGTGAAGCGCCGACGTGCCCGAGGTGACCGAGACGGCCCGGTGGCCTCCGGCCAGCTCGCCGACGGCTCGTTCGAACTCCGCGACGGTCGGCCCGGTCGTCAGCCAGTCGCCGCGCAGAATCCGAACGACGGCGTCGATGTCTTCTTCCGCGATCGATTGACGACCGTAGGGAAGCATCAGATGCCCGCCTCGAGCACCGCGCGCAGTTCGTCGACGCCGTACCAGATGTCGTTCTTGTCCGAGGAGCAGTGGAAGCCCTCGGGAACCGGCTCGGAGTTCGCGATGGGAACATAACCCCACTGAGGCGTCTCAGGCTCGATCACGTAGTACTTGCCGTTCTCGATGATCACGGCACGGCGGCCCTCGTCGGGGCTGATCATCTCCTCGTGCAGCTTCTCGCCCGGGCGCAGTCCGATGTCGACGAACTCGGCCTCGGGTGCCACGGCGCGTGCCAGGTCGACGACCTTGTGCGACGGGATGTGCGGAACGAGCAGCTCGCCGCCCTGCATCAGGTCGAACGTGTCGACCACCATCTGAACCGCCTCCGGCAGCGTGATCAGGAAGCGCGTGCACCGCAGGTCGGTGATCGGCAGCTTCTCGCCGCGTGCGCTCATCGCACGCCACTTCGGGATGATCGAGCCGCGCGAGCCCGTCACGTTGCCGTACCGCACCACGGCGAACCGCGTCGGGTAGTTCGCGGCGTAGTTGTTGCCGAGGGTGAAGATCTTGTCGGCGGTCAGCTTCGTCGCACCGTAGAGGTTGATGGGGCTCGACGCCTTGTCGGTCGAGAGCGCGACGACCTTCTTGACGCCGGCATCGATGGACGCCTCCACCACGTTCTGGCTGCCCAGCACGTTGGTCTTGATGAACTCGAACGGGTTGTACTCCCCCGTGTCGACCTGCTTCAGGGCGGCGGCGTGCACCACATAGTCGACACCGTGCAGCGCGCGGGAGAGCCGGCGCTCGTCGCGGATGTCGCCGATGAACCAGCGCAGGCGGTCGTCGTTGTTGAACTGGTTGCGAACCTCGTACTGCTTCAGCTCGTCGCGCGAGTAGATCGCCAGGCGGCTGGGGTTCAGGTTCTGCAGCGCGTAGGAGATGAACGCCTTGCCGAACGAGCCGGTACCTCCGGTGATCAAGATGCTTGCGCCTTCGAGAACTGACACGCTTGTTCCTCGGTATTCGTAGATGGGAAGGCCAGGATTTCTCAGAGCGCAACGGCACGTTTCACTGGCGACAACGGCAATCATCCTATCTGAGGGTATGGAGATACCCGCTCGGCTGGCTCCCATGTGCGCTCGGGGGCGGGCGAGGCTCCCCCGTCACGTGACATCCTTTTACGGTGACCGAAGCACACGTCGTGGCCGTTATCCAAGCGCGAACCGGATCGTCGCGCCTCCCGGGCAAGGTACTGCGCCCGCTCGCCGGCAGGCCGGTGCTCGCCTGGATGGTGCGAGCCGCCCGCGCCGCGGAAGGTGTCGACGAGGTGGTGATCGCCACCTCGACCCACGAGGGCGACGACGCGGTCGCCAAGCTCGGGGACGAGCTCGGTGTGCGCGTCATCCGCGGGAGCGAAGACGATGTGCTGTCGCGTTTCGTGCTGGCGCGCGAGGTCACCGATGCCGATGCCGTCGTACGCCTCACGGCAGACTGCCCTCTCATCGACCCTTCCCTGATCTCCAAGATCGTTGCGCTCTGGCGTTCGGACCCGACCTTGGACTGGGTGTCCTCGACCTTGGTTCGCACACTTCCCCGTGGCCTCGATGTCGAGATCGCGTCGGCGTCCGCACTCGCCGTCGCGGACGAAGAAGCCCGCGACTATCACCGGACGCACGTGACCTCGTACCTGTACGCGAGCGATCGTGAGTTCCGCAAAATGGGAATCGTGGTGTCCCCGCCCGCGAACGACCTGCGGGTCACCCTCGACACGGCCGAGGACGCCGCCGTCATCGAGAACATCGTCGCAGAGCTCGGAGACGCGCCGCCCGCATGGGCCGACGTCGTCGCACTGCTCAGGGAGCGCCCGGACATCACCTCGCTGAACTCGGAGATCCGGCAGAAAGAGCTGGCCGAAGGATGAGCACCGTCGTCGTCCGTTGCGACGGCACGCCGGAGGGAGGGCTCGGGCACCTGGTGAGGGGCGTCTCCGTGGCGAACGCCGCTCGGCAGGCCGGCTGGTCGGCGCTGATCGCAGGGGATGTGACGTCGACATTCGGTCGCCGCCTCGTCGCGGACGCATCCCTCGAGGTCGTCCCCGTACCGCGACGTCGCGACGAGCTCGTCACCCGATACCTCGCGGATGTCGTCCACGTCGACGACTACGACGAAGATGGGGAAGCTCTGGGGGCCATCCGAGCCGCCGGTGCCCTCCTTTCGTCGATGGAGGACGGACCGTTCGGGCGACGGACAGCAGACGTCGCGATCGATTCGACGCTCGACGCCGAGGCCACGGTCAGGCCGGCTGATGGCAGCAGCGTCCTTCTGCGAGGGATCACGTTCGCGCCCATGCGCGAGGAGATCCGTCGTGCGCGACAGCAGCGCGACGAGGCACCCGTGACGACGACGGAAGCCGGAGTCGACATCGTCGTCGTCCTCGGCGGTTCGGATGCCACAGGTTCGTCAGCGCTCGTCGCCAGGGTGTGCGCGCAGGCTCCGGGCGCGCGGAGCGTGACGGTCGTCGCCCCCGCTGGGAACTGGGACGGGATCCGTGCCGCGGCGGGGTCGTCCGTGCGTCTGGTCGAACCGTCGGCAGAGTTTCCGAGTCTGGCTGCACGAGCGCACCTGGTCGTCAGCTCTGCGAGCACGACCGCGTGGGAGCTTGCCTGCATCGGCGTCCCCGCCGTCGTCATCCCTGTCGTCGACAATCAGCGCATCGGATACGAAGCGCTGCTTCGCCGCGGGATCGCTCGCGGAATCGGAACCATCCACGAAGTCCGCAGCGAACCGGACCGCGCCTCAGCAGCGCTTGGAGCCCACGTATCCGACCTGATGGCCGGCAACGGCTGGGCGGCAACCGGCCTCCGTGCGGTTGACGGCCTTGGAGCGCAGCGAATCGTGAAGTCCTGGGACCTGCTCACCAGCTAGCCTCACGGCCGAACGCTCGGGCTAGTGGATGCGCTCGAAAAGAGCCTCAAGTTCGGGATCGCCGTGTTCCACGAAGTCCCGAAGTCTGTCGAGCTCGATGACGCTGGCAGTGAATTGGTCATAATTCAGCGTGCTGGTCCGGGTGTAGGGGTTGCGGATGCCGACCGCGTCGCTGCCCATGTAGTGAAGGAAGCAGATCGCCCGGTCACGCAACGTGCCACCGGCGTTGACAAGAGCCGGCGTGGACATCATGCGGTGGTAATCGTCACGTGAACCCGGGCGGGTGAAACCGATCGGGTAGTCGTAGTGCCCCCACTCGTCGCAGAGCAGCACAGGCACCCCCCAGGCCGCCAACTCCACTGCGCTGGTGCCATTCCACAGGATGCCGAGGTCGATCTGCTCCTCGAGGTCGGCAATCGTGAACATGGAGTGCGGCAGGTAGATGACGTTCTCACCAAGAGGCGTCGTGATCAGGTCTCGCAAGGTCGGTACCGCGTCCGACGTCATGGTGAGGCTCTTCAACGATTCGTGCGGGTGGGGCTTGATGAGCAGCAGCACATCGTCACGGGTGCTCGCATAGCGGACCGTGTCGGTGATCCAGTCGCTCATGTCGCTGTGGCACACGCCCTTGGTGTACTTGACACCGAGGTCGTAGATCACTTTGCCGACAACCAGGAGCACCTTCTTGCCTGCCGCTTTGGCGTCTCGGATGCGCTGCAGCACCTCGTCTCGCTCGCCCGAATCGACGGGATCGGCGACATGCTGCGCGCGCTTCGCCATCAACCACTGCGTGGCCTGTTGTCGCAGCTCAGGCAGCCGGGCGAGGTTCTCCTGCCAGTACCTTTCGAAGCCCTCTTCGGTGCCGAGGAAGGAGTTCCTGGAGTGCGGGTTGCGTGTCAGATTCAGGGCGGTGAGCGTCTCGGTTCGGGCGTCGCCGATGTTCTTGAAATAGTTGTCATACCCGGCCGATACCGCGATGAACTCGACGTTGTCCCGGTATCCCTCGGCCTCGCAGAAAATGCGGTAGGCGCCGTTCTGCGGGTAGTGCGACGCGTTGGCGATGAAGCGCACATTCTTGCCCGCACTCCGAGCCCAGGCAGCCACCGATTCGCAGTACTTCAGTACATGGTCCATGTAGGTGATGTAGTGGAGCACTTTCTGGCGACAGCAGGCGTCGGTGTCGAAGTCGAGGAAATACGTGAACTGGTAGCGAGTGACGTGCTCGAAGATCGGTTGGTAGATGTTGTATGGGCCGGCGGTGATCTGCTTGTTCGCCAGATCGATCTTCCAGTCGAAGAACCGCGCGGAACTCCGCTCGTAGCGCAGATCGCGCGGCGCGTCGAAAAGCCCGATGAGCTCATTGAGTCCCTCGTCAGGGGTGGGCTCGAAGTCGGCGATCCGCGGGTTCACGGCCGCAGCGACGAACCCGCGTCTGCGGGCTTCCAGCAGCACGGGCAATGCCAGAGTGCCGTCCACAAGCGACCAGGACTCGGGGAAGAGATATACCGTGTCGCCGAGCGCCGTCTGCGGCACCATCGTCAGAGCCTCGGAGAAGTCAGCCCAGAAGTCGTAGTACCGCTGTGGCGTGCGCAGCGTATAGATGACGCGCAGTTGCTCGAGACGCTGGGCGGTGGTCTCGGCGGCCTCGTATGCGGACCGCGCCTCGTCGATGAGGCTTGCCGCATCGTTGCTTACCTGGCGACGCGGCACGCGGCGGTCGGTGGAAGCGACGCTGAGGTTCTGCCACCTTCGCGCGAAGCTGTCGGGGGGCAGGTAACGCATCGTCGTCGGCTGATCGGGCCGGCCACCGTTCAGTCGTTGCAACAGGCGTGACAGGCCCTCGTCCTGCCGATCCTCGGCGGACAGAGAAGCGGCCCAGGCCCTGATCTCGTCGTCGTAGAGCCCGGTGTCGGCCATCGCCTGCATGAAGGCCCATGCGCCCTCCTGGGTCTGACCGTGGCAGTTCTTCATCTCCCGACGACACATCGCCGGCAGCGCTGGCAGTTCCAGCTCGAGCATCCGTACCACACTGCTCAGATTGGCCAAATACTCGCGTTTGCGCTGCTGCCGCCACGCGATCGCCGCGACGTTGCCGTGGGCCGGTCGGCGCCATCTCCGACGCAACTTGGCGATCTCGCCGTCGAGGGTGCTGACCCACTCCTCACTCCGGGACAGCAGCGGCGTGACATCAGCGGCCAGGCTCAGCCGGCCGGAGGGTGCGAGGAGCATCCGGCGGCACAGGGCTGCGCGATGACAGTCATCGAACACCGGGTCATACCGCCGAATCAGCTTTGCCGCCGCGCTGTGACGGTAGATCCTCACGTTGAGGAAGATGACTTCGAGCGCGTAGGTCGCCAGCACGTTCCTGTCGAACGCCTGGGGGTCCGCCGTCATGGCGTGCCTGGTGAACACCTCGATCGACGGCGAGTCCTCACCGGAATCGTTGTGGAAATAGGTGGCCTGTTCCAGGGCTCTGAGGTAGGCGGTGACCAGCGTGAGCAGCGCGTTGCTGTGGGCATTGGCGTGCGGTGCGACTGCCTCGAGCAGTGCAGCCACCTCGGTGTCGGTGACCAGAGCTGCGGCGAAGTCTTCCCTCAACAGGCTGTCGGCCGAAGCGTCCAAGAGCCGGCCGACCCGTTCGAGGGAAGAAACATGGTCTGGCGTCGAGGTCTCTGAGAGCACGGGACTCCTTCTTCGGGACATGGCCCGGTCTGGACAGACGATACATCCGGTTCGCGGCGCTCATCGTGTCGGCGGAACGTAGTGATTAAACCGGAAGCCGCCGCCGGGCAACGTCGAGCAGACGCCGGAACTTCCACATCGGCCATCCGAGAAGAGCGCGCGGGTCGCGGACCGCTGTGCCGACCTTCATCACCGGCGCCGCCGTCCGGATCGTATGAGCGTATCTCCACGTGGCGTCGCCGAGACGGAACCGAAGGCTCCGACGGTGCGGGATCAGGCTGAGGATCGCCGCACGGATCTCGCTCGGATCCGTCAGGTCGTCGCCGAAGAGGCGCACCCGACGCCGCGCGAAGCGCGTGGTGTTCACTGCGGACGAGGAGAAGCTGACCGCCAGATCGATGTCCGCGGTCTCGGCGATCAGATTCAGAACCTCTGACGGCATGCTTCTGTCCATGACAGGGACCCCGAGCGGCCTGTAGTCGACCGTGTCGGCAGGGTGGGGCTTGATCACGCAGACCGCGGCACCGTACTTCGCAACCATGCCCCGGTACATCTCCCGCTGCTCGAATCGCGAACAATGGCCGATGTGCGCCAAAGGCTGCGTGTAGATGAGCACAGTCGACGGCGTGAGACGGATCGACGATCCCTCGTAGGCGCTCGCAAAGAACTCGAGCAGCTTTTCACGATGCTCATGCATTGCCGCAAGCGGGTCGAAAACCTGGAGCATCCCCAGGAGATTCTCCGGCGCCTGCGCGGGCTTCGCACCTGCGATGATCTCGGTGACCTTCGGCGATGTGAAGAGCGTTGGCGGAAAGAGATCGCCGAGTCGCGTCAGCACCCGGTCCCACTTGCCATAGGTGTGGTGGATCTCGAGTTCGCGGCTCAGTGATGCGTAGGCATCCTCGACCCGTGTCAACGTTCGGAAAGAGCCCTCGATGACGTACCACGAAGGGAGAGTGTCGTTGAAGGCGAAGCACTGATCGTCATCATCGATGGCGTCGATGATCGGAGAGAACTGCCGTCGCATGATGTGAGGGAGCCAGATTTCGGCCGTCGCGGGATCGGCATCGAGACGCTCTTCGATCTCGGAGACGATGGTGCCCATCGTGTAGGTGACGACGGCGGAGACCCAGGGCGTCGCCTCGAGCGCCGCGAGGAACCGGGCAGAGAAGTGCTGATACGCCGTGTAGATGAAGATCTGCGCCGGCCGCTTTCTCTGAGCGGCGAGTAGCAGCGAGAACAGCACGTGGTAGTGCGTATGGCAGAAATAATCGTCCATCTGACCGCGTACTGGTGCGGTCTGACCTTCGCGCAGCGTGTGATCCTCGGTGAGCTCGAACGGCCCAGGGTACAAGCGCCGCATCGCGTCCCAGTCGTTCTTCTCGACGGCCTTCGCCCGTTCATGAAGGCTTCCGTTACCCAGCGCGACCAGGTATCGACTGCGGTCACGGAGGAACGTGCCGACTTCATCGAAGAACGCGGTTTGATATTCGCGGCCGTTGACCGGCCAGACCTGGAAGAACCTGGTGAGGTCCAGGGCGAGCACCTCGCGCATGAAACGGGGCCTCTGATGGTGCGGCATGTGATCCCAGCACGCCTCCAACGATCGAACCTTGTCCTGCAGGCGCTCAACCGACATCGTCGACGACGATGTCGAACGGGTCGTGTATTGCGTCCACTCGTAGGTCGGAACATTCGCGAAGTGGGTGGGGCCCGCGAGGTACAGCAGGGTCGCGAACAGGCGATCCTCGTAGTGTCCGGTCGTGAACCGAATGCCCGAATCGAGCAGGAACTGCCTGCGAATGATGCGTCCATGAATCATCTGATCCGTGAACGGATAGTCGAAGTGGCCGTGGTAGATCCGATAGGTGCTCCCCGGCATGTACTCCAGGCTCATGGAGAGCACCTGGCCGTGCTCATCCACGAGGTAGCGGCCGCCGACGACCACGTTCGCATCGAACAACTCCGCGTGAGCGACCAGTAGCGCGATGGCCTCTGGGCGGACCCGGTCGTCGTCGTCGATGAAGAAGACGAACTCGCCGGTGGCCGCGGCTATCCCGGCGTTCCGCGCCATGCCCTGCCCGGCATTGTCCTGCCGCAGGATGGTCACGCGAGGATCCGGTTCGGCCTCCGGGAGCCAGTCGGCGACGGATTCCTCGGAACCATCGTCGACGACGATGACCTCGATCGCCTCGTGGGTGGAGGCCAGGACGGATCGCAAGGCGTGCAGGAGGCGATCCCGATGCGGGTTGTGCGTCGGCATGATGACCGACACCGTAAGCTCACGCATTCGTGCGTCGGACGCGTACCCAGAGGAAAGGAACTCTCGATAGGCACCTGCGTCGGCAAACGCGTGGCTCAGTCCAGCCGTCGCCGACGCCACGCCGCGATTGCGGCGTGCAGCAGCACGGTTTCGGCGTTTCATCGTCAGTCGACTCGCACGAGCATCTTTTCGGCAGTCTCGGTGACGACCTCTGCGATCTTGCGAAGCGACTCGTCGACGTCGTTCTCGCTGATCAGATAGTCCGGCAGGAATCGCAGCACGGATCCGCCGCTGGTCCCCTGGAGAATGACGCCGCGCTCCAGGAGGCTGTGCACGATGGTCGCGTAGATCGGCCGATAATCGGTGATGCCAGGGATGGAGAGGTCGACGCCCAGCATGAGACCGCCGCCTCGAGGATTGGCGAGGTAGGGGGTGGTCGCGGCCATGGCGGTGAGCGCGTCCAGGAAGTACGCACTCATCTTCTTGACCTGCTCGAGCACGTCGTGTCGCTCGATGTACTCGATGGCGGTGTTGACGACTGCCGCGCCGAAGGGGTCGTTCTGGTGGGAGCTGTAGTGCGCAGGGAGGCGCCCGGCACGCTCGACCAGGGTGTCACGGAACATCGCGATGGCGACCGGGTAGCCGAGGCCCGCGCCCTTCGCGACGGCGACCATGTCGGGGACGACGTCGAAGGTCTGGTAGGCGAACCAGTCCCCCGTGCGGCCGAACCCTGTCTGGCATTCGTCGAAGATGAGGATGATCCCGTACTTGTCGCACAGCTCCCTCGCTGCGGCGAGCCAACGCGCCGGCGGATAGATCATGCCGCCGACGGACACGATGGGCTCGATGAGCATCGCCGCAACGTCATCCGTCGACTGCATGAGCTCTTCGAGGCTCGCGAGCGACGCACTCAGCTGCTCGTCCGTCCACTCCGCTCCGGGCACGGGAATGGGGTAAATGGACGGGACGCGAGGGACGGTGTAATTGCCGCCCATCGTCACGCTCTGCGCCCCGAGCGTGAGCCCGTGGTATCCGTAGTCGAAGCAGATGATGCCCGGCTTGCCCTGGATGTGCTTGGCGTTCCGGAGGCAGAACTCGATGACCTCCGCGCCCGTGCTGAGGATGATGCTCGACGCTCGCATCTCTCCGCTGATGCGGTGCAGCGCCTCGGCAGCGGCGAGTACCTCGTCGCTGACGATTGCGGTGCTCGTGTTGACGAGCGTCTCTGTGCGACGCGAGATCTCGTCGTGGACCTCACTGTTCCCGTTGCCGAGAACCGTGCAGAACTGCCCGGACGTCAGGTCGACCAGCCGGACTCCGTCGTGCCCGAAGACGGCGCTGCCCTCGCCACGCGTGATCACGACATCCTCGAAAGGGATGACGGGAATGAGGTACTTCGCATGCATGGTCAGGCTCCTTCGAAGGTGAAAGCTGTCAACACGGCATCCGCCTGCCGCTCCAGGTCGGCACGGTCGGCACCCCGCACGATGAAGAACCCGCGCTTCATGAGCTCGGGGCCAGTGGTGGCCGGGGCCATCGTGCGACCGACGATCTCTTGCTCGAACTCGACCAGACCGGTGACGCGCTCGAGAGACGACATCTCCGGCGCGCCGACGACGGTGCCATGGTCGAAATCGAAGAAGCGCATGAGGAGGGCATCGCTCACGAGCGGGGTGAAGCGTGCCGCATTCACACCGTCGCGGGCCGCGATCAGGAATTCCCGGATGGGGTCTACTCCGGACGCGAGCGGGGTGAAGAGGTCGTGCAGGTGGTGGCCCGATGGACGAGCGGACATCTCGACCACGAAGGCGCGGTCTTCCTGTTCGATGAGATCGGCGTGAAGCAAGCCGTTCGTGATGCCCAGAGCTTCGACCGCCGTGGAGAGCGCCGCCGCCGCCATGGCGTGCATCCGGTGGTCCGCGCGCATCGAGTAATACCCGATCGCCTGTCGGTGAGGCAGTGGAGTATTGATCTTCTCGCGCAGCAGGATCATCCGAAGCGCGCCATCGACGACTGCTGCGTCGACGCCGTACTCGGTACC
>JBQCJQ010000094.1:0-2630 GCA_051952615.1 Humibacter sp. | reverse complement strand
TCGCAGGCCGGACTGGCACGCGTCGTCGCGCTGGACAAGCCCGGCGACTTCGTCGGGCGAGCCGCGATCGAGGCCGGCGCCCCGCAGAATGCCCGGGTGCTCGTCGGTCTCGTCGGCGCAGGCAAGCGCGCCGCTCGTGCCGACTATCTCGTGTTCGCGCGCGGAGGCGACGGCGAACCCGTCGGCCGGGTGACCTCCGGCGCGTTGTCGCCGACGCTGGGTCATCCGATCGCCATGGCCTACGTAGACCCCGAGCACAGCGCGCCCGGCACCGATCTCGACGTCGACGTGCGCGGAACCCGCGTCTCGTTCACTGTGACCAATCTCCCGTTCTACCGCAGAAAGAAGAACTGACATGGCACTGCCAGCAGACCGCCGCTACACGGCAGAGCACGAGTGGGTGCTCGTCGACGGCGACATCGCGACCGTCGGCATCACGGAGTACGCGGCCGACAAGCTCGGCGACGTCGTGTTCGTCGACCTGCCCGCTGCCGGAAGCGACGCGGCCGAGGGCGCGGTCGTCGGCGAGATAGAGTCCACCAAGTCGGTCGGCGAGCTGTTCGCGCCGGTCACCGGCGAAGTCGTCGAGATCAACGAGGCCGTCGTCGACGCGCCGGAGCTGGTCAACTCCGACCCGTTCGGCGAGGGCTGGCTCGTGAAGGTGCGCGTCGCGGATGCCGCCCGCATCGAAGATCTGCTGGACGCCGCGGCATACGCGGCCCTCACCGGCACCGAAGCGTGAGCGGCGCCACGGACGAGCCCACGGCGGCCGTGCGCGACGCGTTCGTCGATCGTCACGTCGGGCCTGATGCCGAAGCGACGAGGCTCATGCTGGCGACACTCGGCTTCGACTCCGTCGACGAGCTCGTACGAGCGGCAGTGCCGAAGGGCATCCAGCTGCCTGCGGACATCGACCTGCCGGGACGCACGCTGCCGCGAGAAGGCGTGAGCGAACGCGAGGCACTGCGCGAACTGCGACGGCTGGCCTCCAGGAACACGGTCAACACGTCGTTCCTCGGACAGGGCTATTACGGCACGATCACTCCGGCTGTCATCCAGCGGAACGTGCTCGAGAACCCCAGCTGGTACACGGCGTACACGCCCTATCAGCCGGAGATCTCGCAGGGGCGCCTCGAGGCTCTGATCAACTTCCAGCAGATGGTGTGCGACCTCACCGGGCTCGACATCGCCAACGCATCGATGCTCGACGAGGGCACGGCCGTCGCGGAAGGGATGCTCCTCGCACGTCGGGCGTCCCGCGCGAAGTCCAACGTCTTCCTCGTCGACACGGATGCCTTCCCGCAGACCCTCGCGATCCTCCGTGGCCGCGCGGCCGCGGTCGGCATCGAGCTGGTCGAGCTCGACCTGACCTCGGTCGATCCGTCGGGGCTGCCGGAGGCGTTCGGCGCGTTCGTGCAGTATCCGGCGGCGTCGGGTCGGGTGTGGGATCCGACCGACGTGATCGCCGCCGTGCACGGCGGGGGAGGACTCGCGGTCGTCGCGGCCGACCTTCTCGCGCTCGCCCTGCTCAAGGAGCCGGGAGCGCTCGGCGCCGATATCGCGGTCGGCACGACTCAGCGCTTCGGCGTGCCGATGGGGTTCGGCGGCCCGCACGCCGGCTACATGGCGGTGCGGAGCGGGCTGGAGCGGCAACTGCCAGGGCGTCTCGTCGGCGTGAGCCAGGATGCCGCGGGCAAGCCCGCCTACCGCCTCACCCTGCAGACGCGCGAGCAGCACATCCGCCGCGAGAAGGCCACCAGCAACATCTGCACTGCGCAGGTGCTGCTGGCGGTGATGGCGTCGATGTACGCGGTCTATCACGGCCCGCGGGGCATCCGCGCCATCGCGCAGAGCGTGCACAACACCACGGCGGCAGCGGCGCATCGGCTGACGCAAGCGGGCATCGAACTGGTTCATGACGCCTACTTCGACACGCTCGCCGTGCGGGTCCCCGGCCGTGCTGCAGACCTCGTGACGTCCGCGCACGACGAGGGGCTCCTGATCACCGCGACCGACGCCGACACGATCTCGATCGCATTCGACGAGGTGACCGCGTCGGACGGTGTCGAGATCGAGCGGCTTCTCGTGCGGGTGTTCGGCGTGGAAACCCGGGACGTCTCGTTCGCAGGAGCGCCGTCCGCCATCCCCGAGGCACTGATGCGCACCAGCGACTACCTCACGCATCCCGTCTTCGCGTCGTATCACTCGGAGACGGCGATGATGCGGTACCTCAAGCTGCTCGCCGACCGGGACTACGCGCTCGATCGCGGGATGATCCCGCTCGGCTCGTGCACGATGAAGCTCAACGCGGCGACCGAGATGGCCGCCGTGACCTGGCCCGAGTTCGCCCAGCTGCACCCGTTCGCGCCGGCATCCGATGCGGCCGGTTACCTCGACCTGATCGCCGAGCTGGAGACCTGGCTCGCCGAACTGACCGGCTACGACACCGTCTCACTGCAGCCGAACGCCGGCAGTCAGGGCGAGTTGGCCGGACTGCTCGCCATCCGCGGCTACCACGACGCGAACGGCGACACTCACCGCACGGTGTGCCTCATTCCGCAGTCCGCACACGGCACCAACGCCGCCTCTGCGGTGCTTGCCGGGATGCGCGTGGTCGTGGTGGCGACGGA
>JBQCJQ010000093.1:0-9119 GCA_051952615.1 Humibacter sp. | reverse complement strand
GTGCCGGCGGGCTGACCCTCGCCGAATCACCCGCCAGGCCCGCCCGGGGAACGCTGTCGAGCAGCAGGCGGGTGTACTCGTGCTGCGGATCGCGCAGCAGCCGCTCGGTGTCGCCGCGCTCGACGATCTCGCCTCGCCGCATCACGACGGTCTCGTCGCACACTCGTCGGATGACGCCCAGATCGTGGCTGATGAACATCACGGTGAGCCCGCGTTCCGCCCGCACGGATGCCACCATGTCGAGCACCTGCGCCTGCACGGAGACGTCGAGGGCGCTCGTCGCCTCGTCCATCACGAGCAACTCCGGCTCGATCGCGATCGCCCTCGCGATGGCGACACGCTGACGCTGTCCGCCCGACAGGGTCCTCGGGCGAGCCTGCGCATGCTCATCTCCGAGACCCACCGCCTCGAGCAGTTCGCGCACCCGAGCCCTCGCATCCCTGGTCGAGAGCGACAGGTGCAGCCGCAGCACATCCTCGATGGCGCGACCGGCGGGGATGCGCGGGTCGAGCGACAGATACGGATCCTGGAACACCATCTGCACCGACTTGGCCCGCGCGATGCGCTCTGCCCGGCCGTGCGCCGGCCGGCTCGTCTCGGCGCCGGCGATGCGGATGACGCCGGCATCCGGCTGCTCCAGCCCGACCACCATGCGGGCGAGGGTCGACTTGCCCGAACCGGATTCGCCGACGACACCGAGCGCCGCAGCTCGCGGGATCTGCAGCGTCGCATCGCGCACCGCGAGCACGGGCGGCTTGCCGCGGCGTCGATACGTCTTGGACACCCCGGTGACGTCGAGGGCGAGCGTGGAAGCAGAGGAGGAGGTTGCGGCAGAAGCGGGGGTGGGGTCCGCCTCCACGCCCGCCTCCACCGACGGCGTCGCCGCCACCAGCCGCTGCGTGTACGCCTGCTCCGGCGCGAAGAACACCTGGCGGGCATCGCCCTGCTCGACGATGTCGCCGCCCTGCATCACGTAGACGCGGTCGCAGATGGATGCCGCAAGGTTCAGATCGTGCGTGATGAAGAGCATCCCCATGCCGCGCTCGTCCCGCTGCTCGGCGAGCACGTGGATGATCTCCGCCTGCGTCGTGACGTCGAGGGCCGTCGTCGGCTCATCGCAGATCAGCAGCCGCGGTGAGGAGGTCAGGGCGCCCGCGATCATAACGCGCTGCAGCATTCCGCCGGAGAACTCGTGCGGGAACTGCGAGAGATGGGCCTCGGGGTCGGGCAGCCGCACGGCGCCGAGCAGCTCGATCGCCCGCTCCCTGGCCGATGCACGACTGCGATGCTCGACCAGGCGCAGCGTCTCCGTCATGTGGTCGCCGAGGGTGCGCATCGGGTTGATGCCCGCGCGAGGATCCTGGAAGATCATCGCCGCTGTGCGGCGCCGGATCGCGAGGATGTCCGCCTCACTCGCCCGCACCACCTCCTGCCCGTCAACGCGCACCGACCCGCCGAGGGTCGCCGAGCCCGGCCACAGTCCCAGAGCAGTGCGCGCCGTGATCGACTTGCCCGAACCGGACTCGCCAACGAGACCGACGGTCTCCCCGGCATCCACCTGAAGCGTGATGCCGTGCAACAGCTCCGTCGTCGTCGCCCTGCGCCCTGTGCCGCGCCGCAGCGTCAGCGTGAGGTCCCGCACGTCGAGAAGGGTCATGCCTGCACCTCTCCGCCGATCCGCTCCGACATCTCGTCGCCGATCACGTTCACCGAGACGACGGCGAGCACCACGGCAACAGCAGGCACGATCGCCGGCAGGAAGATGCCGGAAAGGATGCCCGCCTGAGCCTCGTTGATCATCGAGCCCCAGTCCGGGGTCGGCGGCTGCACACCGAGGCCGAGGAACGAGAGCCCGGCCAGTTCCGCGAGCACGTATCCGAAGTTGAGAGTGGACTGCGCCCCCACCACCGGCGTGATGTTCGGCAGCACGCGGCGCAGCGCGATCCACGGCGCGCCGAAGCCCTGCACACGGTAGGCCGACACGTACGGACGGCTGCGTTCCGATTGCACGAGCGCCCTGGTGAGTCGTGCGACGTAGGGCGCGTACGCGATGCACATCGCGATCACTGGTGCGACCAGCCCTTTTCCGAACAGGGCGACGGCCATGATGGCGATCAGCAGCGACGGAAAGGCGAACAGCACGTCGAAAAGGCGAGCGAGCACGCCGTCCAGCCATCCGCCCCGCCAGCCCGCGGCCAGACCGAGCAGCATGCCGACGATGGTCGAGCCGACGACGACGACGAGCGGACCGAGCAGTGCGGGTCGTCCACCCCACATGGTGCGGCTGAGCGTGTCCCTGCCCAGGTTGTCGGTGCCGAGCCAGTGCGCGGGCGACGGACCGGCGTTGATCGCCGAGAAGTCGATCTGGTCAGGGGGATAGGGCGCAAGGAACGGCGCTCCGACGGCCGCGATGACGAGGATGGTGAGCACGACGACGGCGACCCAGAAGGTGAGGCTCGCGGTCGGTACGCGTGGCGTGCGCAGCACGCGCAGGGTCGTGGTCGGTGTCGTGGTCATCGTGCTGAAGCTCCTGCCGCGGATCGAGGGTCGATGAGCGGCTCGAGGATGTCGACCACGGCGTTCACCAGAAGGAAGGCGGCGACCACGAGCAGCACGATCGCCTGCACGACGGGGAAGTCGAGCCTGTCGACCGACTGCACGAGCAGGCTGCCGATGCCTGCGATGCCGAATGCGGACTCCACGATGGTCGTCGCGACCAGGAGTCCGGCGATCAGAGGGCCGCCGACCGTGATGATCGGCCGCAGGGCGTTGCGGAACACGTGCCTGCGCACCACGGCTCCACGGCTCAGACCACGCGAGCGTGCGACCTCGACGTGCTCCCTGCCGTACTGCTCGACCATCGCGGAGCGCGTGACTTTGCCCACGACGACGACGAACACGATCGTCAGCGCGATCGCCGGAAGAGTGAGGTGGTAGATCATGTCGGGCAGACCCTGGCCGGTTCCGAACGTCGGGAACCAGCCGAGCTCGACCGCGAACACGGCGATCAGCACGATCGATCCGACGAACGAGGGGATCGCAGACAGCACCGTCAGCGCGATGAGGGTGATGCGGTCCGCAGGTCTGCCGCGTCGCACGGCGGCGAGGATGCCCGCTGCAAGGCCGAGCACCACGATGAAGAGCGCCGACATGAAGACGAGCAGCATCGTCGTCGGCATCCGCTCGGCGATCACCGTCGCCACCGGCTGGCGGTACTGAAGCGACCAGCCGAAGTCGCCGTGCAGCATTCCGACGACCCAGTTGACGTACTGCTGCCACGGCGGAAGGTTCAGGCCGTACTGGGCGGTGATCGCGGCGACCGCGTCGGGGTTGGGCCTGCGCCCTCGCAGCAGGAACTTCACGGGGTCGCCCGGCACGAGGAACCGCGAGAAGAAGACGAGCAGCGACACCAGCCACATCGTCAGCAGCAGGCTGCCGAGCTTGCCGGCCAGAAGCCGGAGGAAGGCCGGGGCGCGCCCTCCTCCGGTGGCCGGAGCGCTCGTCGCGAGCGCCTCAGCGCTTGCCAATGGTCGCCGCCCACGGGTAGTAGAGGAACGCGACCGACGGGGATGCCCCCGTGATCTTCTTGCCGAGGAACATCGTCATCGGCGCCTGGAACAGCGGAAGCCACGGCAGCTGCTGGTTGGCGATCTTCTGCGCCTGGGCGGACAGCTTGGCGCTGGCGGCGGCATCCGACGTCGCGATGGCCTGCTGGACGACCTTGTCGAACTGGGAGTCGGACCAGCCGCCGTAGTTCGAGAACTGACCGGTCTGCAGCACGGCGTACATCTCGAGGGGCGTCGGCGACGAGAGGTACCAGCTCGTGTAGATCAGATCGATGTTCGCGCGCTGAGACGGGTCGCTGAAGAGCGCCGAGTACTGCGCGGGAGTGACCGTGTCGATCTTCGCCTTCAGCCCGATCGACTGGAGCGCCGCCGCAGTGCCCTGGGAGACGATGTTGAAGTCGTTGCCGAGCGGGGCTGTGGCGATGGTGACGGTCTCACCCTCTGCACCGGCATCCTTGACGAGCTTCTTGGCGGCCTGCACGTCGAACGGGTACTGCTTGAGTCCGTCGAAGGCGGATGCCGTCGTCGAGGCGGGAGAGCCCGACCAGACCGACTTGGTGGTGAGTGCGTCGGTGACCGTTCCGATGCCGCCGGACGCCGCCTTGGTCATCCCTTGGCGGTCCAGCGCCATGAGCACCGCCTTGCGCACTTGCAGGTTGCCGAGCGTGCCCTTCAGGTTCGACACGATGAGGCTGTTCACCGCCGTGTTGAGTCCGAAGTAGAGGGTGCCGGCGCTCGAGTTCTGCAGCTGCGAGATGGCCTCCGCCGGGATCATGAACGACCCGTCGACGGCGCCCGACTTGAGCGCGTTGACGCGGGAGGTCGCGTCGCCCAGCACGTCGAAGGTGAAGGTCTTGTTCTTCGCGACGAGGCTCTTGTCCCAGTAGCCGTCGTAGCGCGAGAGGGTGATCGACTGGCCGGACTTCCAGCCCTGCAGCGAGTACGGGCCGGTGCAGTCGACGAGGCCCGTCGAGTTGCCGTAGTTCTTGCCCGCCTTCTTGAGATATGCGGCGGACTCGACCATGCCGGCATCCGTTCCCATCGAGAGGTTGAAGAGCGAGTCGGGCTGCTTCTCGGTCACCGTGACCTGGTACGGGCCGGTCTGCTCGATCGAGGTCACGAACTGGTAGACGTCGGCCCAGGACGACCCGACGTTCGGGTCCATCTGACGCTTCATGGATGCGACGACATCCGCCGCCGTCATCGGGGTGCCGTCGTGGAACGTGACGCCCTGGCGGATCTCGTACACCCAGGTCGTCGGCGTGGGGTGCGAGTACGAGGTGGCGAGCCCGGGCGAGAGCGTCCAGTCCGGGTTCAGGCGAAGCAGCGACTCGCAGACGTTGGAGAGCACCTGGTTGTCGGGATAGTCGAACGCGTAGGCGTAGTCGAGCGAGAGCGGTTCCGCGTAGGTTGCCCAGGTGACGCTGTCGATGTCGCCCGACGGCTTCGGCGAGTTCGCGGTGAGCTTCACGTTCGCGGATGCCGACGACTTCGGATCGTTCGATGCGGCAGAACATCCGGCGAGGGCGATGGCGGCGATCAGTGTGGCGGCGACGCCGACGGCGATGCGCCGACGAGTGGTGCGGGGAGAGGACATCTTCGGCTCCACTTCAGGGGTTCGGGAAGGTGCGGGGCTAGGAACGCAGATAAACGGGTTCGCCGTCGATCCAGGTGGACTGCACGGCGGCGGTGTGGATGTCGGCCGGCGCGAGCTCGAACGGGTTGGGCGAGATCACCGTGAGGTTCGCGAGGTAACCGGGGCGGATGCTCCCCGTGTCGTGGTCACGGTGGTTGATGCGCGCGCTGCCGGAGGTGTAGGCCGCGAACGCGGTGGCGAGCGCGAGCCGCTGTGCGTCTCCGCCGAGGGGAGGAAGTTCGGAGCCGGGGTAGGCGCGGTTCACGGCGATGTGGATCGCCGCGATCGGGGAGGCGTCGGACACCGGCCAGTCGCTGCCTGCACAGAGGTCGACGCCCGCGCGCACGAAGTCGCCGAACGGGTAGTGGCGGGCCTCAGCCCCTTCGCGCAGGAACGGCAGGGTGAGGTCATCCAGCTGGTCCTCGTGCGTCGCCCAGAGCGCCTGGATGTTCGCGGTGGCGTGCAGCTCGGCGAAACGCGGCACGTCCCGTTCGTCGACCACCTGCAGGTGGGCGAGGTGGTGGCGTCGGTCGGTGTCGCCGTTGGCCGTGCGGGCGACCTCGATCGCGTCGAGTGCCTCGCGCACGGCGCGGTCGCCGAGTGCGTGGAAATGCACCTGGAAGCCGGCGGCGTCGAGCGCCGTCACGTACTCCTTGAGCTTCTGCGGGTCGACGAAGCTGAGCCCCGCGTTGTCGGTGGCGTGCCCGTGACCGTCTCGGTAGGGGGTGAGCATCGCCGCCGTGTGGTTCTCGGCGACGCCGTCGACCATGATTTTCGTGGTGCCGAGGCTGAGCTTGCCGCCGGTGTCGAGCGCGGCGACCTCGCCGCGGCGTGCGGCCATCCGCTCGACCTGTTCGATGCCTCCCGAGCGTTCCCACCACTGTGCGCCGACGACGTGCACCTTGAGTGCGTCATCCGCGATCGCCCGCAGGTACGCGCCGAGAGGGTCGACCATGCCGGCGGCGCTGCCGATCATGGCGTCCTGCCATCCGGTGATGCCGAGCGCCGTCAGCTCCTCCTGCGCGCGCAGCAGGCCGCGGTAGCAGAGCTCCTCGTCGGGCGTCGGGCGGTGGCCGCTGAAGAGGTCGCCGGCGCCCTCGTGGAACGTGCCGGACGGGCTGCCGTCCGGGTGGCGCACGATGACGCCGTCGGCGGGGTCGGGGGTCGAGGCGTCGATGCCTGCGCGTCGGATCGCCTCGCTGTTCGCCCACAGGCTGTGGTGGTCGCGGCTCATCAACGTCACGGGGCGATCGGGCACGACAGCGTCGATCAGGGATGCCAGGGGATTTCCGCCCGCGTAGTGGTCCATCGACCACCCGCCGCCCGAGATCCACTCCGCGTCGGGGTTCTCCGCGGCGTAGGCGGCGATGCGGGCGACGGCGTCGTCGGCATCCACGCTCTCGCTCAGGTTGCACTGCAGCAGCTCGATGCCGCCCGCGGTGGGATGCACGTGCGCGTCCTGGAACCCGGGGCTGAGGAGCGCGCCGCCCAGCTGGACGACCCGCGTCTCGGATCCCCGGTAGCCGTCGATCTCGGCGGTGGGAACGATCGCCGTGATGCGTTCCCCGTTCACGACCACCGCGTGGCCGTCGAGCGGTTCGCCCGAGCCGGTGAAGATCGCACCGCCGGTGAAGATGATGTCTGCCGTTGCCATGTCGTCCACTTCGTCGTGCCGGCTTCATTGCCTGGCAGCTCGCCGCCGGGGCTTCGTCGCTGCCGGGTTCGCTGTGTGTGGCTGACTGTACGTCGCTTTCCACAACGTTGTCAACAGTGTTGACAGCGATGTTTCCCGCGTGGGTACAGTGAGTGCTGTGCCTCGAGTGGCACCATCGACGAGGAGGTGCGCATGGCCGCGAAGTCAGCCGTCAGGGCGAAGGTGCGACTCGACCCTGAGCGCATCGTCGCAGCCGGCCTCGAGCTCGCCGAGCGACCTGGCGTGAGCGCCATCTCGGTGCGCGAGCTCGGCGTGATGCTTGGGGCAGACCCGACGGCCATCTACCGGCACTTCCGCAGCAAGGACGATCTGATGCGTGCGCTGCTCGACCACATCGTCGCTGGCGCGGTCGCCGAGGTCGATGCGACGACGTGGGACGAGCGGCTGCGCCAGCTCATCGCACGCACGCTGGAGTGGGCCGCCCGCTACCCGGCCATCGGCGCGGAGGCCATCGTGCTCACCACGCACGGTCCGGGGGAGCTGGCCGCGATCGAGCTGATGCTCGACGCCTTCCGCACCGCTGGGCTGCCGGATGACGAGGTCGTGCGGCACTACGCGCTGCTGGCATCCCACAGCCTGTCGGGAGCAGCGGGCATCGCCCGCGCGCGCGGTGCCGACGTGCTGCGGTCGGACGACTTGGACGAAGGATCCTGGCTCGACGAACCCCTCGTCGTCGACTCGCGCAGGTACCCGATGATCGCCAGGCTCGGCGACCGGCTCAACGGACTGCGCGACATGGATCTCGTGCTCAGCGGCGTCGAGATGATCATCGAGTCGGCGAAACGCACCGCCGCAGTGGGAAAGGGCTGAGCCGGGCTCCTGTTCGTAAGGCCGTGCGCCGATGTTCCCGGCGGGCTCGCGGCGAACACCCGAAACCTGGAAAGCTAGTGCACATGCTTGTTCCGCGGCCCACGTCCCTCGTCATCGGCGAAGGCGACTTCGAGGTGACACGATCCACCCGCATCAGCGCTCCGGCAGAACTGTCGTCCGCGGCCTCGTGGTTGCAGGGTGCGCTTCGGCCGGCGACCGGCTATCCCCTTGAGACCGCCCAGGACGGCGCGATCGTGCTCGAGTGGAACCCCCAGCTGTCGCCCGAGGGGTACACCATCGAGGTGACCCCGACCGAGGCGCGCATCGCGGGCGGCGGCCCTGCCGGAGTGTTCTACGGATGCCAGTCCCTTGTGCAGCTTCTTCCGCCGCAGATCTACCGCAAGGGTCGCGTGCTCGACGTGCCGTGGACCATCCCCGTGCTGCAGATCGAGGATGCCCCGCGATTCGGATGGCGCGGCGCCATGCTCGACGTCGCACGGCACTTCATGCCGAAGCACGACGTGCTGCGGTTCATCGACCTGATGGCCATGCACAGGCTGAACACCTTGCACCTTCACCTGACGGATGACCAGGGATGGCGCGTCGAGGTGAAGCGCTACCCCCGTCTCACCGAGGTGGGGTCGTGGCGACGCGAGAGCCAGCTCGGTGCGGCATCCTATGCTCGCGGCGACAGCCGTCCCCACGGAGGTTTCTACACGCAGGACGACCTGCGCGAGATCGTCGCCTACGCAACGGAGCGCTCCATCAACGTGGTGCCCGAGATCGACATGCCGGGGCACACCCAGGCGGCGATCGCGGCCTATCCGGAGCTCGGGCTGGGCCGCGAGGACACCGAGCCGCTCGGGGTCTGGACGCGCTGGGGCATCGACGACAACGTCATCAACCTCGAGGAGTCGACGGTCGAGTTCTTCACGAACGTGCTCGACGAGGTCATCGACATCTTCCCCTCCCCGTACATCGGCGTCGGCGGCGACGAGTGCCCGAAGACCGGCTGGCGCATCGACGAGCGCACCCAGCAGCGCAAGGCCGAGCTGGGGCTCGCCACCGAGGAGGAGTTGCAGAGCTGGTTCATCAGTCGGCTCGACGACCACCTCACCCGCCGCGGGCGCCGGCTGTTCGGCTGGGACGAGATCCTCGAGGGCGGCCTCGCCGACGGCGCGACGGTGGCGTCATGGCGCGGCATGGCGGGAGCCATCGCGGCGGCCAGGGCCGGGCACGATGTCGTCTCCTGCCCCGACAACCAGGTGTACCTCGACTATCGGCAGTCCGACCGTGCAGACGAGCCGATCCCGGTCGGCACCGTGCTGACCATCGCCGACGTCTACCGCTTCGACCCGGTGCCGCCCGAGCTGACGCCCGAGGAGGCCACGCA
>JBQCJQ010000092.1:0-2644 GCA_051952615.1 Humibacter sp. | reverse complement strand
GCGATCTCTTCCCGACACCACCCGACCCGGAGGACGTGCTCGACTGCGCCGTCGGCGGCGTGCTCCCGTCGGTCTGCGCCGTCATCGGCGGACTCGTCGTCGCTGAGGTCGTGAAGCTCGTCACGGCCGTCGGCACGCCGCTGGTCGGCCGCATGCTCTCCTACGACGCGCGAACCGCGCGCGTTCGGGAGATCCCGTTCGGCAGCAGCCCGGACGCGCCCGCGGTCACGGGACTGACCGACGACGTGTATGCGACGACGGCCGAGCTCGGCGAACGAGAGGATGCGGTCGCCAGAGTGAGCGCGGATTCCCTGCTGTCGCGGCTGGCCTCAGCACATCCGCCGCTGCTGGTCGACGTGCGCACCCCGGAGGAGCGCGCGCTGCGGCCGCTCCCCGGCGCGCTGGCGGTGCCGATGGACGAGCTCGGGGCGCGATCGCCGCGGCTGTCCGAACACGCGGCTCGGCTTGCGGCGGCGAAGCGTGACGGCTCCGATGTGGTGATCGTGTGCACGGCCGGCGTGCGCTCGGGTCGCGCGGTGCTGGCGCTCGCCGAGGCCGGGGCTCCCGGTCTGCTGTCCCTCGACGGCGGCATCCTCGCCCTCGACGCCGCGCTCGCTGCACACGACGCAGACGCCACGAACGACGAGCACGACGAGCGAGTCGATCCGGTCGTCCTCGCCACGATCAGCGAGGAGCCCCTGGACGAGTCGGCGGTGCGGGATGCCGTCGGCTCCGAGTCGGATGGCGCGGTCGTCGTGTTCCTCGGCGTGGTGCGCAACCACGACGGCGGCAGGCGGGTGACGGCCCTGGAGTATTCGGCGCACCCCGACGCGGAGCGGTTCCTTCGCGAGTGCTGCCGCCGCGTGGCCGACGCGACGGGGTTGCGCGTGGCTGCGGCCCATCGGGTCGGCGAGCTCGTCGTCGGCGACGTCGCGTTGATCGCGGCCGTGGCCTCTGCGCACCGCGCGGAGGCGTTCGCGGCGTGTGCCGACCTGGTCGACGAGATCAAGGCAGGGGTGCCGATCTGGAAGCGGCAGCGGTTCGAAGACGGCGCCTCGGAGTGGGTCGGTCTCGACCACGGGAGCGCAGGTCCCGCCTCGGCCGCCATGGCCACGCGCTGAACCGGCTCAGCACCGGCCGAGTCGGCATCAGCCGCCGATGAACGACATCTCGACCTTGGGGCGACCGCGGACCGCCGTCTCGGCGCCGCGGAGCTCGGAGTAGCGGTCGTCGCGCCTGCTCCACGCGCCGAACAGCACCTCGGCGACCGCGTCGTCGCTCTGGGACGCGGCCGGCCTCAGATCGACCCCGTCCGATGCGAAGAGGCACGTGAACAGCCGTCCGTCTGCCGACAGCCGTGCTCGGGTGCAGGCGCCGCAGAACGGCTCTGTGACGCTGGAGATGACGCCGATCTCGCCCGATCCGTCCGCATAGCGGAATCGCGATGCCGTTGCGCTTCCGCGCTCCTCGACCGGATCGAGCGCATGCCGTCGCCCGATCAGTTCGATCACCTCGGCGGAGGGGACGACGTCGTCGAGTCGCCATCCGTTCGTCGTTCCCACGTCCATGTACTCGATGAAGCGCACCGTCACGCCCGTGCCGCGGAAGTGCTCGGCGATCGACACGATCTCTCCGTCGTTGAGACCTCGGCGCACCACGGTGTTGACCTTCACGGCAAGCCCGGCCGTCTGCGCTGCGTCAATGCCGTCGAGCACGCGCGCCACGGACATCCTGGTGTCGCTGATCCGGGCGAAACCCTCGTCGTCGAGGCTGTCGAGCGAGACGGTCACCCGATCGAGCCCCGCCTCTTTGAGCGGTTGCGCGAGATGAGCGAGCGCGGTCCCGTTCGTCGTGAGCGCCAGATCGATCGCCGCGCCGTCGGGACGCCGCAAGCGGCTCAAGCGTGCGACGAGGTCAGTGACGCCCGCGCGCAGCAGGGGCTCACCCCCGGTGAGCCGCAGCTTCGTCACCCCGCCTTCGACGGCGACGCGTGCGATGCGCTCGATCTGGTCGAACGTGAGCAGGCGTTCGGCGGGGAGGAAGACGTGATCCGGCCCGAACAGCTCCCGAGGCATGCAGTAGACGCAACGCAGGTTGCAGCGGTCGGTCAGGGAGATGCGCAGGTCGCGCAAGGCGCGACCACGCAGATCACCGATGCGATCGCCGATGCGTTCCGCGGTCATCCGTTCACCGTAACCCCGAATACACGGTGACCGCCGCCGCGGGCACGCTCAGCGCCACCTCATCGCCACGCCTGAGACCGAGCGTCGCGAATTCGACGGGGTTCACGTCGACAGCGAGTCCTCCGACGAGGCGGACCTGCACGCTACCGACGCCGCGTTCCCATCGATCCACGACGCCGTGCACCGCGGTCGTCTCACCGGATTCGCCCGTGTCGTCCGCCGGAACGAGGTGTGCCGATGACGGCGCGAACGCCGCGACGGCACGGGCTCCGGCACGCAGCGGCTCGTACTCGCGGCCCCTGAGCATCCACCCGCCATCCGTTCGCAGCACACCGTCGCCGACGAAGGTGCCGGCGACGAAGTTCATGCCGGCGAGCGCCGCGACGAACGGCGAGCGCGGCATCCCCAGAACCCGGTCGATGCGGCCGCCGTCGACGACGCGTCCCGCGTCGAGCACGACG
>JBQCJQ010000091.1:0-4535 GCA_051952615.1 Humibacter sp. | reverse complement strand
CACACGCATCAGCGCGTCGTCGATGGGGTTCACGAACGTGTACAGCGGCTGTCCGTTCGGGCGAACCACCACGAAGTCGCTGAACGAGCCGGCCGGGAAGGTGATGGGACCACGCACGAGGTCGTCGAAGTCGAGCGCCTCGTCGGGAACGCGCAGGCGCAGGGCCGGCTGACGCCCCTCGGCACGGTAGGCCTCGCGCTGCTCATCCGTCGTGTCACGGTCGGCGTTGTCGTAGCCGTGCTGCTTCGGGCGGCCGGCCGCCACGTTGCGCGCCTCGATCTCCTCGGGCGTCGAGTAGCTCTCATAGACGTGGCCGGAGTCGATCAGGCGGTCGAGCACTGCCGCGTAGATCTCCGAGCGCTGCGACTGGCGGTACGGGCCGTCAGGGCCGCCCTTCTCCACACCCTCGTCCCAGTCGATCTTGAGCCAGGTGAGCGCGTCGAGCAGCTGCTCGTAGCTCTCCTCGGAGTCACGCGCCGCATCGGTGTCTTCGATGCGAAAGACGAGCTTGCCGCCGTTGTGCCTGGCGTAGGCCCAGTTGAACAGCGCGGTACGGATGAGCCCCACGTGCGGAGTGCCCGTCGGCGACGGGCAGAAGCGCACGCGCACGTCGCTTCCGGTGGCGGTGGTGACGGGATACGCGGCGGGAGAAGAGGTCTCTGACATCGTGCTCAAGTCTACGGGGAGCACGGGCCGGAGACCGGGGTGCAGAACGCTCGGAGACCCGATCGCCCGGTGCCCGAAGCGAGAGCTCAGCCCTTCGCGCGCACCGGGTTCGACAGCGTTCCGATGCTGCTCACCGTGACATCCACGCGGTCGCCCGCGACGAGCGGACCGACACCCGCCGGAGTGCCCGTCATGATGACGTCGCCGGGGAGCAGGGTCCAGACGCTCGACGCGTACGCGACGAGCTGCGGGATGCCGTGGATGAGGTCATCCACCCTGCCGCTCTGCCTCACCTCGCCGTTCACGCGGGTCTCGATCGTGGCGGATGACGCATCGAACTCCGTCTCGATCACGGGACCGAGCGGGCAGAAGGTGTCGAACCCCTTGCCCCTCGCCCACTGGCCGTCCGCACGCTGCAGGTCCCTGGCGGTGACGTCGTTGCCGACCGTGTAGCCGAAGACGTACTCGAGGGCGTCATCCTCTGTCACGTCCTTGGCGATGCGGCCGATCACCACGACGAGCTCGCCCTCATGCTCGACCCGCTCGGACTGCCGGGGCAGCACGATCGCGTCATCCGGCCCGATCACCGCGGTATTCGGCTTGAGGAACATCAGCGGTGCCTCGGGGGCGACCGACCCCATCTCCTCGGCGTGCTCGTGGTAATTGCGGCCGATGCCGATCACCTTGGAGCGCGGCAGCACGGGCGCGAGCAGCGTGGCATCCGCCAGCTTGACGCGTTCCCCCGTGGTGTCGAAGCCCGAGTACATCGGGTCGCCGGAGAGCAGAACCCACTCGCGATCATCCTCGTCGAGAATGCCGAACGCGATCGAACCGGCGTGGCTGAAGCGTGCGATCTTCATGCCGCGCGGTCAGCCGTCGAGCCTGGTGAGCCAGCCGTGACGGTCTTCGGCGCGACCGTATTGGATGTCCGTGAGCTCGGCCCGCAGCGAAAGGGCCAGCTCGGTGGACTCCGGCCCCTCGTGCACGATCTCGAAGTCGTCGGCCACGAGACGTCCGATCGGCACGAGCACCGCGGCGGTTCCGCACGCGAACGCTCCGACGATCTCGCCGGATTCCGCGCCTGAGCGCCACTCGTCGATGGTCACCGGGCGCTGTTCGACCGTGAGACCACGATCCTCGGCCAGCCGAAGGATGGACTTCAGTGTGACGCCCTCGAGGATCGAGTCGGACTCGGGCGTCACGAGCGAGCCGTCACGCCGTACCAGCGCGACGTTCATGCCGCCGAGCTCCTCGAGGAACTCGCCGTCGAGGTAGAGAACCTGCTCGCAGCCCTTCGCGTACGCCTCCGCCTGGGGCAGCAGGCTCGACGCGTAGTTGCCGCCGGTCTTCGCCGCGCCGGTCCCGCCCTTGCCGGCACGCGCGTAGTTCTGCGCGAGGGCGATGCTCACCGGCTGCACGCCGTGCGCGAAGTACGCGCCCGCCGGGCTGGCGATGAGGTAGTACGCCACCTTCTTCGCGGCGCGCACCCCGAGGAACGCCTCCTTCGCGAACATGAACGGCCGAAGGTAGAGGCTGGTCTCCGCAGCGTCGGGCACCCAGGCGCCGTCGACGGCGATGAGCTGCTTCAACGACTCGATGAAGTACTCGGTGGGTAGCTCGGGCAGCGCGAGACGCTGTGCGGAGCGCTGCATGCGCAGGGCGTTCTGGTCGGCACGGAAGGTGTGGATCGAGCCGTCCGCGTGACGGTAGGCCTTGAGTCCCTCGAAGACCTCCTGCGCGTAGTGCAGCACGGCGGCGGCCGGGTCGAGCTGGATGGGGCCGTACGGGCTCACACGCGGCCTGTGCCATCCACCCTTCTCCGACCAGCAGATGTCGACCATGTGGTCCGTGAAGTGCTGACCGAAACCCGGATCGGCGAGGACCGCCTCACGCGCCTCCGCTGAGGCGGGCGCCTCGTTGCGGGTGACCTGCCACAGCAGGCCGCCGGTGGCCGCAGGCGGGTTCGAGATGTCGGTGAGCGGAATGGTCATGGGCTTCCCCTTTGAGCAGAAATGGCGGATGTCTGCGGCAGCCGCCGAGAAAAGGTTACGTCGATCTGCCTGCTACCCGGCCACCCGTGCCGCGATCGCGTCGCCGATCTCCTGCGTCGTTCGGGGTCGGGCCTCCCCCGCCGTTCGTTCGGCGAGATCGGAGGTGACCGCTGAGCGAACGCGGTTCGCGGCATCCGTGAGTGCGAGATGGTCGAGCAACAGAGCGACGGACAGGATGGCGGCGGTGGGGTCTGCCTTGCCCTGCCCGGCGATGTCGGGTGCCGAGCCGTGCACCGGCTCGAACATGCTCGGGAACGTGCCGTCGGGGTTGATGTTGCCCGAGGCCGCGAGTCCGATGCCGCCGCTGATCGCGGCTGCCAGATCGGTCAAGATGTCGCCGAAGAGATTGTCCGTGACGATGACATCGAATCTAGCAGGATCTGTGACGAAGAAGATCGTCGCCGCGTCGACGTGCAGGTAGTCGACCGAGACGTCGGGATGCTCGGCCGCCACCTCGTCGAAGATGCGCTTCCAGAGACCGCCGGCATTCACCAGAACGTTGGTCTTGTGCACGAGGGTGAGCTTCTTGCGACGGCGCTCCGCCTGCTCGAACGCGTACCGAACGACACGCTCGACACCGAATGCGGTGTTCACGGAGAGCTCGTTCGCGATCTCGTGCGGCGTGCCCTGACGGATGACGCCGCCGTTGCCGACATACGGACCCTCTGTGCCCTCGCGCACGACAACGAAGTCGACGCTGCCCGGGTCGGCGAGCGGGCTCTCGACACCGGGGAGGATCTCCGTCGGACGCAGGTTCACGTAGTGGTCGAGGGCGAAGCGCAGGCGCAGCAGCAGGCCGCGCTCGATGTTCGCGCCGGCGAGACGCGGGTCGCCGGGCTTGCCTCCGACCGCGCCGAGCAGGATCGCGTCGTGGGCGGAGATCGAGGCGAGGTCCTCGTCGGTGAGCACGTCTCCGGTCTTCAGGTACCGGCCCGCGCCGAGCTCGAAGTGGGTCTTGTCGAAGACGACCTCCGCGGGGTCGACCGCGGCATCGAGCACCTTGACCGCCTCGGCGATCACCTCCGGCCCGATTCCGTCACCGGGGATGACCGCGAGCCTGACCTGACGCGACATGGGACTCCTTCGTTGTGCTCGACACGTTGGGATACCAGCGTATCGGCGCGACTCGTATGCTTGCGCCAGCACGCAAGGACAGGAGGCGGCATGCGGGTCATCCTGGCGGCCGACGGCGTGCTCGTCGGCGTCGCTCCTCGCGCGCCGGGCACTCGGGATGAGGTACGTGCCGCCGGACGCCTTCTACTGGCGTCGCTTGTCGCAGAGCTCGCCGACGTGGATGCCCGCGACGTGGTGATCGACGCGCGCTGTGCTCGGTGCGGGCTGCAGCACGGACGGCCCCGCGTGACGGCGCCCTCGGAGGCGGTCGGCATCGGCGTCTCGGTGTCGCATGCGGAAGGGATGACGGTCGTGGCGGCCGCCCTCTCCCGGATCGTCGGGGTGGATGTCGAGCCGGCGCACCTCGACGCGGAACGTGCTGCGGCCATCCACGAGATCGCGGGTGACTCCCCCGACGGCGCCGAGCCGGCGAGGCACTGGACACGGGTGGAGGCCGTGCTGAAGGCGGACGGGCGCGGGCTGGAGGTCGATCCGCGGAGCATCCTGTTCACGGCGATCGGCGGCAGGCGCCTCTCGGCGCGCGTCGGCGACCGCTCCGAGGAGTACACCCTGCTCGACGTCGACGCGGGGGACGCCCTCTGCGTCACCGTCGCCTTCGCTGGTTGAGGAGCACCGCGCAGCGGCGCGGCTGGAAAACCACACCCCGCGGGGGGGCGGGTTTAGAGAAGCCCGCCAGCGGCGGGC
>JBQCJQ010000090.1:0-3490 GCA_051952615.1 Humibacter sp. | reverse complement strand
AGGTCGTCGCATCCCGGTTCGGTCCGACGTTGTCGCCGTTCAACGCCTTCCTGCTGCAGCAGGGCCTCGAGACGCTGTCGCTCCGTGTTGCCGCGCACTCCGCGAACGCGCTCGCCGTCGCCGCGTGGCTGCAGGTGCAGCCCGAGGTGGTGTCTGTCGACTACTCGGGTCTGGCATCCAGTCCCTATCACGAGCTCGCGGGCAAGTACCTTCCGCGCGGTCAGGGCAGCGTGTTCTCGTTCACCCTCGTCGGCGGCGAAGACGAGGCACGCGCCTTCTACGATGCGCTGCGCCTGTTCAGCAGGATGACCCACCTCGGCGACGTGCGATCGCTGGTGCTGCACCCCGCGTCCACCACCCACGCGTTGCTCACCGAGGACGAGCGGCTGGCCGCAGGCATCGGCCAGGGCCTGCTGCGCGTCTCGATCGGCATCGAGGACGCCGACGACCTGATCAAGGATCTCGCGAGGGGACTCGCGGCCGTGCGGGAGCTGCGCGACGAGAGGCTCGCCCTCGCCGCGGGCTGAGGCGCGCCCCCAGAAGGGAACACCCATGACACGACAGCAGCACTTCGGCTGGTTCTTCTCGCGCGGATTCGGTCCGCAAGCCTGGGGGCGCCCGGACTGGCGCTGGGGATACGACTGGACCAAGCCCGACCTCTACCAGCACTCCGTGCGCGAGCTCGAGCAGGCCGGCCTCGACCTGGTCATCATGGAGGACGCCATCTCGATCGGCACCCCTGAGACCCTCGACCTGCGCGTGCGCTCCGCCTACGGCGGCCCCAAGCACGACCCGCTGCTGCTCGCGCCCTACCTCTTCCAGGCCACGAGCCGCATCGGCATCGTTCCGACCATCAACGCGGGCGCGACGCCGCCCTACCTCGCGGCGCGCCAGGCCGCGACCCTGCAGCACCTCAGCGACGGCCGGTTCGGCATCAACGTCGTCACCGACGTGAAGTCCGCCAGGCACTTCGGGCTCGACGAGCTCTCGCACGATGCCGCGTACGACCGCGCCCAGGAGTGGCTCGACGTCGTGCGCGAGCTCTGGCACAGCTGGGACGACGGTGCATACATCGCGGATGCCGCCACCGGGCGTTTTGCGGACGGCTCGCGCATCCGTGCGACGAGCCACGATGGCGAGTACTTCAAGGTCGCGGGCCCGCTGAACGCCATCCCGTTCGGCGGCTCATCGACCGGGCCCGACGCCTTCGGCACGAAGAACGGCGACCCCGCGATCGTGTCCCCCGGCGGATCGGGACGCGGGCTGGGGTTCGCAGGCGCGAACTCGGACGTGCAGCTCGCGCTCGCCCCGCTCAACGTCGACGCCGTGCGGGCGTACCGTGCGAAGGTCGTGGAGGCCGCCGAGGCGGCCGGGCGGCGGGCATCCGACATCAAGACGCTCTTCGTCTTCAAGCCGGAGGTCGTCGCGAGCGAAGACGAGGCGCGGCGGGTGGTCGAAGCGTCGCGTCACCCGTGGGACGCCGAGCTCCGTGCCGTGCTGCTCGGGCAGTCGAGCGACTCGGAGACCGACCTCACCGGGCTCGACCTCGACGAGCCGCTCGACCCGTCGGTGTTCGGCCCGCACGTGTCGCGCGGCACGATCAACGGGCTGCTCGGCGGCGCGCCGAGCTTCGACGCCCAGCCGTTGCGCGACCTGCTCGCGAAGAAGGCGCGCAAGGGTGCCGTCGAAGACCGCACCGGGTTCGTCGGAACGGCGGGTCAGCTCGCGGACTTCATCGAGGAGCTCGGTGAGGATGCCGGCAACGACGGTTTCATCTTCTCCGGCGACCTGCATCCCGTGACCGTGCACCGCATGCTCGACGACCTGGTGCCGGAGCTGCGGCGTCGTGGAATCCTGCGCACGTCGTACGCCCCGGGCGGACTGCGGGCGAACCTCACCGACTTCTAGGTCTTGGCTCGCGGTGGGCGCCGTCAGCGCTCTCCGGTGAGGGCGGCCAGCGCTGCGCGGTTCGTGTCGTAGAACGTCTCGTCGTCGAGGATGCCGAGCTGGCGCATCCTGTCGATCAGCGGTGGTCGCGCTCGGCTGAATCCGAGCGTGACGTTGCGGTCGCGCAACCACTCCCTGAGCGTCTCGAAGCTTTCGGCGGCGGTCACGTCGACATCCGTCACAGACTCCAGGTCGAGCACGACGTGGGTGACCTGCGGGTCATCCCCGGAGCTCACGGCGCGCTTCACGGCGTCGACGAACACGGTGCCGTTCGCGAAGAACAGCGGAGCCGCGAGCCGGATCACGACGATGCCCGGTGCGGTCTCCTCACCGCTCGGGGCCGTGTCGAGCAGCGAGTGCTGCGGGTTGTCGTCGGCCGCGAGCACGTCGATGGCCGGCTTCGAGGCCCGGCTCGCCAGGTTGATGAGCGCCAGCACGAACGAGACCAGGATGCCGGCGATCGCGCCGACGAAGAGAGTGACGAGAAAGCAGACCGCGCCGACGGCGAACTCGAACTTGTCCTGCTTCCAGAGCTGAACGAAGTCGCGGACGCCCAGCAACGGCAGAACCGCCACGCCGACGATGGCCCCGATGGCCGGCGACGGGATCTCCTCCAGCAACCCGGTGCCGAACAGCACGAGCAGCAGCGTGCCGATCGCCGTGACCAGCGACGGCACCTGCGTGCGCGACCCGGCCTGATCCATCGCCGCGGTGCGCGAGGTGGATGACCCGACGACGAACCCGCCGGTCGCCCCAGCGGCGAGGTTCGCGACGCCGAACGCGAACAGATCCTGGTTCGGCTCCGTGCGGTAGCGGCGGCGCTCGCCGTAGCTGCGCGCGACGAGCAACCCCTCCGACATGCCGACGAGCAGCAGCGCGATCGCCGACGGCATCAGGTTCAGCCAGGTGGCCCACGGCAGGATCGGCCACGTGAACTGCGGTGGGCCGGCATCCACTTTGCCGAGAACGGCGACTCCTGCGTCATCCAGATTCGTCACGATCGTCACGACGGTGGCCAGCACGAGCACGATCAGCGCCCAGGGCACGATGGGCGCGATGCGCCTCCCGACCAGCAGGATGACCACGGCGACGACCGAGATCAGCACGGACCACACGTTCACCGTCGTGAGGTTGCCGACCAGCTGGCCCACCTTGTCGACGAACTCGGCGCCGGAGTCGATCTTGACGCCGAGCATCTTCGCGATCTGGCTGATCAGGATGTCGAACGCGAGCCCTCCGACGAACCCGACCAGGATCGGCTTCGACAGGAAGTTCGCCAGGAACCCCAGCCGGAACACGGCAGTCAGCAGGAACAGGATGCCGCAGATGATCGCCTGCGCGAGCGCCATCGCGATGTAGCCCTGGCTGCCTGCGGCCGCGAGCCCGCCGATCGATGACGCGACGAGGGCGGCTGCTGCGGCATCCGGCGACGCCACCAGCTGTCGGGACGACACCGTCAGCGCGTAGATCGCGGAGGGCACGATGAGGGCGTAGAGCCCGGCCGTGGCCGGCAGCCCGGCGATCTGCGCGTATCCGATGTTCA
>JBQCJQ010000089.1:0-7586 GCA_051952615.1 Humibacter sp. | reverse complement strand
GCCAGGTCGCACGGGCTGCTCATCACGGCCGGTCCGCGGTTCGGAATCGACGGCGCGTTCGAGCGTTTCCTGCGCTTTCCGCTCACCTCGGCGCCCGACGCGATGTCGCGCGCAGTTGCGACGCTCGTGACGGCGTGGCCCGAGGCATCCAGGCAGCCGTTCGGCGAGCAGGGCGGCCTGAGCGCCGTGGTCTGAAGGTCGTGTGGTTGACAAACGTCAACCACACAGAGTGGGGTGTGATAATCGCACAGTTCGGCGGAGTTGCCGACGTCCTGCACATCGCGTCGCCACTGACCTGAAATGGATTCCGCGTGCACTCCCTCGCCGTTCTGAGCATGAAGAACCGGGCGCTCATCGCCCTCGTCACGATCGTGGTCGCCGTCTTCGGTGCCATCGCGTTGACCAACCTCAAGCAGGAGCTGACGCCGTCGATCGACTTTCCCGAGCTGGTGATCGTCACCAGCTACCCCGGCGCTTCGCCGAAGGTCGTCGAGAACGATGTGAGCTCGCCCATCGAGTCGGCCATCCAGAACGTGCCGAATCTCGACAGCACCTCGGCCGTGAGCAGTACGAACCAGTCGCTCATCACCGCCAAGTTCACCTACGGGTCCGACCTCGACACCGCCGAGCAGAAGATCAACCAGGCCATCGGCAACATCTCGTCGAGGCTGCCTTCCACGGTGCAGCCGCAGGTGTTCGCGGGCAGCATCTCCGATCTCCCCATCCTCGAGCTCGCCGTCACCAGCAACGAGAGCCGCAAGCAGCTGGCAGCCGACCTGAACCGCTTGGTGCTGCCCGACATCACGAAGATGGATGGCGTCGCATCGGCTCAGCTCATCGGCGAGGTCGGCCAGCGGGTCACCATCACGCCCGACCCGGCCAAGATGGCGGCGGACGGCGTGAGCGTGCAGTCGATCCAGAGCTCGCTGCAGCAGAACGGCGTGCTCACCGGCGCGGGATCCATCACGAGCGACGGCAAGACGCTCTCGGTGCAGGCGGGCGAGACCGTCACCTCTGTGCAGCAGATCTCGGCGCTTCCGCTGGTGCCTTCGGCGACGGCGTCGGCCGGTGGGGCGAGCGCGGCCGCGGGAGGCGGCGGTGCGGCTGCGGCCGGTGGCGCCAGTGCGGCTGCGGGCGGCTCGGGTGCGGCATCCTCGCAGGCGGCGGCAGCTGCGGCTGCGGAGGCCGCACAGACCCCCACCGTGTACACGATCGGCGACGTCGCGACCGTGGCCATCACGGATGACCCCATCACGTCCATCTCGCGTGTCAACGGCAAGCCCGCGCTGACCATCGCCGTCACGAAGACCCCGACCGCGAACACCGTCGAGGTGTCGAACGAGGTCAAGCACCAGATCCCGAACTTCGAGAAGTCCGTCGGTCACGGTGCGACCTTCACGAGCGTGTTCGACCAGGCACCGTTCATCCAGCAGTCCATCAGCTCGCTGGCCGAAGAAGGCGCGCTCGGGCTGCTGTTCGCCATGGTCGTCATCCTGATCTTCCTGCTCTCGATCAGGTCGACGCTGGTCACGATCATCTCGATCCCGACCTCGGTGCTCATCACGTTCATCGCCATGTGGGCGAGCGGCTACACGCTCAACATCATCACGCTGGGCGGCCTGACGATCGCGATCGGGCGCGTGGTCGACGACTCGATCGTCGTGATCGAGAACATCAAGCGACATCTCGTCGCCGGTGTCGACCGGGCGAAGACGATCGTGGATGCCGTGCGCGAGGTCGCGGGCGCGATCACCGCGTCCACCATCACGACCGTGGCCGTGTTCCTTCCGATCGCCTTCGTCGGCGATGTCACAGGGGAGCTCTTCCGACCGTTCGCCGTCACGGTGACGATCGCGCTGCTGTCGTCCCTGCTGGTGGCGCTCACCATCGTGCCGGTGCTCGCGTACTGGTTCCTGCGGGCGCCGAAGCCGAAGGTGAAGAAGGGCGAGACGGCGGAGGAGCTGGCGGATGACGCGGCCAGCCACATGTCGATCGGTGAGGCCATCGCGAGCGGGCACGACGAGCTCGAGCATCCCTCCCGCCTGCAGAAGGGCTACCTGCCCATCATCAATTTCACGCTGAAGCACTCGGCGGTGACGATCATCGTGGCCGTTCTGGTGATGGGCGGAACACTGGCGCTCGCGCCGCTCATGAAGACGAACTTCCTCGGCTCGAGCGGACAGAACACGCTCACCGTGACGCAGTCCTTCTCGCCGGGCACCAGCCTGGAGGCCGAGGACGCTGCGGCGACCGTCGTCAACAAGAAGCTGCAGTCCATCGACGGTGTCGAGACGGTGCAGCTCTCCATCGGAACGTCGGGCAGCGCGCTTGCCGACGCGTTCGGCGGAGGGGCGAACAGTGCGACCTTCTCGATCACGACGGACAAGAAGGCCGATCAGGATGCCCTGCAGTCCACCGTGCAGAAGGAGCTGAAGGGGCTCGACGTCGCCGGTGACATCACGGTCTCGTCGAACGCCGGCTTCGGCGGCTCCAGCAACATCGAGGTGGATGTCACCGCCTCGAACCAGGCCGACCTGACGAAGGCCACCGATTCGGTCGTCGCGCAGCTCGACAAGCTGAGCTCGGTGAACCAGGTGACCAGCAACCTGAGCCCGACGCTGCCGTACATCGCGGTGACCGTGAACCGCACGACCGCCGCCGAGTACGGTCTCAGCGAGGTCGCAGTCGGCTCGCAGGTGTCGCAGGCGATGCAGCCGACCCAGGCGGGGACCGTATCGATCAACGACACCTCGCTCACCGTCTACATCGCGGACAAGAACCAGCCGACGACCGTCGACGAGCTGAAGAATCTGCCGATCCAGACAACGCGCGGGCCGCAGCCGCTCTCCACTCTCGCCGACGTGCACGACGCGAAGGGTCCGGCGACGGTCACGACCCAGAAGGGTCTGCAGAGCGCGACCATCACCGCCAACCCGGTCGGCAACGACCTCAGCAAGGCCAACACCCAGGTGTCGCAGGCGGTCGCGAAGGCGAACCTTCCGACCGGGGCGTCCGCGTCGATCGGCGGTGTGACGGCCAGCCAGGGCAGCGCCTTCTCGCAGCTCGGCATCGCGATGCTGGCGGCCATCCTGATCGTCTACGTCGTGATGGTGGCCACGTTCAAGTCGCTGCGTCAGCCGCTGCTGCTGCTCATCTCGATCCCGTTCGCCGCCACCGGCGCCATCGGACTGCAGATCATCTCGGGCGTTCCGCTCGGTGTGGCATCCCTCATCGGCGTGCTCATGCTGATCGGAATCGTCGTGACGAACGCGATCGTGCTCGTCGACCTGGTGAATCAGTACCGCACGAAGGGGCTGTCGGTTCCCGAAGCCGTGAGGCACGGTGCGTCGCGACGCCTGCGTCCGATCCTCATGACGGCGCTGGCGACGATCTTCGCCCTGCTGCCGATGGCGATCGGGCTCACGGGCCAGGGCGGGTTCATCTCGCAGCCGCTGGCCATCGTCGTGATCGGCGGACTGGTGTCATCCACCGTGCTCACGCTCGTCGTGCTGCCGACGCTGTACAACCTCGTGGAGGGCGCGCGCGAGCGACGCCTGGCCCGCAGGGCGAAGCGCGCCGATGGCGGAACGTCGGCCGAGGTACCCGCACTGGTCGAGTAGCGCGTTCCCCGTGGGTTGAGGTGCCGCGTGCTCCTCAACCCACGGGATGATCAGTCGCGCGACATCGCGGCCTGGAAGTCGTTCTCCAGGTTCACGTAGGAGTCGTCTCCGATGCTGATCTCGACCACGGTGATCGTTCCTCCCGTGAACGCGAACTCCGGCGAATACTCCTTCGAGACCGAGTCGTCGGCGTCGCGGCCGACGGAAAGGCCGTCGCCGACCAGTGCGAACTGGCCGTTCTGGGTCTTCCAGGGTGCGTTCGCCACGGCCTGGTCATCCACATGCAGAATCGCGGTGCCCAACGCCTCGTGGTGGTCGCCGAGACCGGACTTCTGGAACTCGGCGCCCAGCACGTGCTTGCCGACCGTGAGGTCATCCGGCGAGACGAGCTGCTGCTCCGGCGGGATGCCGATGAAGTTGTTCACGTACCAGAGCTTGTGGTTCTTGATGAACAACGAGTGTCCGCCGAATCGCGACCCCGTCGAGAAGATCACGCCCTCGGCATCCGGGTCGGTGAGCTCCACCTGGGCCAGGATCTTGAACGACCGTCCGCGAACCGGTGCCGCCGCGAACTCCGGCACGGCCGTCGCGCCCGGGTAGTAGCGGTACATGCCGTCAGGCGGCAGGTCGGCCATCGGCAAGTCGGCGATGAGCTCAGCCACCGAGCGGTTGTCGAGCGGGAGAACGTCGTACTTGCCGGCCTCGACGTACCAGAGCCGCTCGAGCTCCTTCACCTTGTCGGGGTACTGGTCGGCGAGGTTGTTCCTCTCCGCGCGGTCGACCTCGGAGTGGTAGAGCTCCCAGGTCTCGTTGATGTAGTCGGATGCCGTCGCGCCCTGCATCGGAGCGCGCTGGGCGACGATGTGCCATCCGTCGTGCCAGAGCGCCCGGGTGCCGAACATCTCGTAGTACTGGATCTTCTTCTGGGTCGGGGCGTCCGGAGCCTCGAAGGTGTACTTCATGGAGACGCCGGGCAAAGGGGTCTGCTCGTAGCCCTGCACCTGGTCTGGCATCTCGATGCCCGTGCACTCCAGGATGGTCGGCACGATGTCGATCGCGTGGTGGTACTGATTGCGCACCTCGCCACGGGCAGCGATGCCCTTCGGCCACGAGATCACCAGAGGATCGGCGACGCCACCCTGGTAGGTGTACCGCTTGAACATCTTGAATGGGGTGGAGAACGCGGACGCCCAGCCCGTCGGGTAGTGGTTGTACGTGTCGGGGCTTCCCAGCTTGTCGATCATCGCCAGGTTGTGCTCGATGTCGTCAGGGAACGCGTTGAAGAGCTTGTTCTCGTTGACCGACCCGTTGGGGCTGCCTTCGCCGGAGGCCCCGTTGTCCGCGCAGTACATGATCACGGTGTTCTCGAGCTGGCCGAGCTCTTCCAGGTGGTCGATGATGCGGCCCACCTGGGCATCCGTGTACTCCGAGAACCCGGCGTAGACCTCAGCCATGTGCGCGAACAGTCGCTTCGCGTCGTCGTCCAGCTCGGCCCATGGGCGCACGTGGTCCATCTCGGTTGCGGCATCGCCGGGCAGCGGGTTGATGTCGGAGAACTCGGTGCCTTCCGGCACGATGCCGCGCTCGATCATCCGCGGAAGCACCCACTCGCGGTAGGCCTCATATCCGTCGTCGAACTTGCCCTTGTACTTGTCGATGTACTCCTGGGGAGCGTGGTGCGGCGCGTGGTTCGCGCCGGGGCAGAACCAGAGGTACCAGGGCTTGTTCGGTGCCGTCGTCACGCTGTCGGTGATGAAGCTGATCGCGTGGTCGGCGAGGTCCTTCGAGAGGTGGTAGCCGTCTTCGGGCGAGTACGGCTGCTCCACGTAGTGGTTGTCCTCGACGAGTGTCGGGTACCAGTTGTTGGTCTCTCCGCCGATGAAGCCGTAGAACCTGTCGAAGCCCCGGGCGAGCGGCCAGTTGCGCTTGGTCGCGCCCATCGACCACTCGTCGATCGGCACGTTGTGGTTCTTGCCGACCCAGAACGTGTTGTACCCGTTCTCACGGAGCACCTCGCCGACCGTGGCGTTCTCCATCGGAATGTGGCCGGTGTGGCCGGGGTACCCCATCGCGCCCTCGGCGATCTGCGCGAACCCGTTCTGGTGGTGGTTGCGTCCTGTCAGCATGCAGGAGCGGGTTGGGGAGCAGAGTGCCGTGGTGTGCCACTGGGTGTACGTCAGGCCGTTGTCGGCGAGCCGCTGCATGGTCGGCATCTGGATGCGACCGCCGTACGGCGACCATGCCGCCATGCCGGTGTCGTCGTAGAGCACGACCAGAACGTTCGGCGCCCCCTCCGGCGCCGGCTTCTCCCGAAAGGGTGTCCAATCGGGAACCGAGTCCCGCACGTCGAGGTTCACTACCCCCTTGAACCGCTCGGACATGTCTGATTTCCTCTCTGTCCCGCCCGCGCGGCCCGATGTCGTGGGGCGTCCCCACCATCGAAGCAGTCTGAGCCCCTTCAAAGGAAGAGCTATTTCCGTCGATCGGATGTGCTCGGCCGGAGCGCACAGCACGCTGCCAGCCGGCATCCTGTACCATCGACAAGTCGGCTCTGGACACCGCGCGTTGCGCGCGGATGGGTTTGTAAGTCCGTTGGGCCGGTTCCGCTGGTGCATTCGCACCGACAGCCCCGATCGACGCGGCAGCGGATGACCACTGTATGCCTGTGTCGAATGAGATTCAGGGGCCCTCACGGTGGCGGCGCACTCTGCCGTCTGCCCAAGGTTCTGCAAGGACGCGACGCTGTGTCGCGGGTTCTGCCATGCACACCGAGAACAACCCAGAGAACGATCATGCCCAAGAACAAGAAACCTGCCGGTCGACCGAACTTCGACCCCAGCTACGCCAAGAAATCCGGCCACAAGCCGTACGCGAAGTCGGGCTCCAAGCCCGGCAGCCGTAGCGCCGGCCACCGCGGCTACCGCCCGGAGGACGCGGACTCCACCAAGAAGCGTCGCTGGACGGCCGACGAGCGCGCAGCCCGTGGCCTCGCCGCCGAGCGCCCTCGTGGCGGCTCGCAGGGCGAGCGCTCCCGCGACGACCGTCAGCGTGACGACCGTCCTTACCGGGGCCGCGACGAGCGCACATCCCGTTCCTACGACTCGTCGACGCGTTCCGCACGCAGCGGCGACCGTCGTCAGTTCGACGACCGTCCGCGTCGCGACTACGGGGACGACCGCTCGCGCAGGCAGTACAGCGAGGACCGCCCGCGTCGCGACTACAACGAGGACCGTCCGCGCCGTCAGTACGACGACGCTCCTCGCCGCCGCAACGAGGATGCACCGCGCCGTTCCTACCGCGACGACGCTCCGCGCCGGGACCAGCGCGAGGACCGTCCTCGTCGTGACTACAACGAGGATCGTCCTCGTCGCGACTACAACGAGGACCGTCCGCGTCGCGAGTACAGCGATGACCGTCCCCGCAGGCAGTACAGCGAGGACCGCCCGCGCCGTGACTACGGTGACGACCGGCCCCGCCGTTCGTACGGCGACGACCGTCCCCGCCGCAACAACGACGACCGTCCCCGCCGCTCGTTCAACGACGACCGCCCGCGTCGTTACGGCGACGACCGCCGCACGGACGCCCCGCGCGAGCGCCGCGAATCCTCCTTCTACCCGAACCGCGACGAGCGCCCCGCGTTCACCTCGAACGACGACGTCGTGCTCGAGCGGCTCGAAGCAGAGGCCATCCAGGCGTCCGACGTCGACGGCGTGACCTTCGGCGACCTCGGCCTCGGCGGCAACATCGTGCGCGCCCTCGCCGAGCTCGGCGCCGAGTCGCCGTTCCCGATCCAGGCCGCGACCATCCCCGACGTGCTCTCCGGACGCGACGTTCTCGGTCGTGGCCGCACCGGAAGCGGCAAGACGATCGCCTTCGGCGCACCCCTCGTCGAGCGACTGATGCAGCTCTGGGCCGAGTCAGGTCGTGCCAACGGCAAGCGCACCATGGGTCGCTCGCCCCGCGCGC
>JBQCJQ010000088.1:0-3184 GCA_051952615.1 Humibacter sp. | reverse complement strand
GGGGGGGGGGGGGGGGGGGGGGGGGGGGGGGGGGGTGGGTGCGCGCTTCCGCCCCTGGGTGGTGGGGGGGAATTTACAAAGGCTTGGGGGCGGGAATCCCTTGGGGGGCGGTGCGTTGAAGTTGATAAGCTTCGACTCAAGTTCGAGGTGAGCATCGACAGGCGCCCCGGCAATCCGGGGCAAAAGACGCGAAACAGGAGAATCAGTGCCTGAGAACTTCATCCCCGAAGAGGCCGGCGAGGGCAGCTCGTTCGACGACTTCCTCGCGCGATACCTCGCGGGCGAGCGGGCGAGGACGTCCCGCGCGATCGACATCAGCCGCTTCCTCAGCCGCCGCACCCAGGAGGTGCTGCAGGCCTCTGGGCGCTACGCGCTCGAGCACGGCAACAACGAGCTGGATGCCCTGCACATCCTGCGCGTGATGGCGGGCGAGGACCCGGCCGCAGAGGCCATGCGCCGCATCGGCGTCGACCCCGCACGCATCGTGCGCGCCGCGGAGCAGCGGCTTCCGCAGACCGGTGAGGCGACGACCGACGCGCCCGCGCTCACGCCGTCGGCTCAGCGCACGCTGTTCCACGCCTTCCAGGTGGCGCGTTCGTCCGGCTCGACCTATATCGACCCCGAGCACCTCTTCTACGCACTCGTGATCGCGCAGGACTCCCCCGCCGGTCAGGTGCTGCAGTCCGCAGGCGTGACCCCCGAGGCTCTGGCCGGCGCCATGCGCGAGGCTGCGACGGTCGACGCGGGTCGTACGGCCGGCGGGCCGGATGCCGAGGGACAGACATCCGAGACGCCCATGCTCGACCGCTTCGGTACCGACCTCACCCAGCTGGCCCGTGATGGCAAGCTCGACCCGGTGATCGGCCGCGTCGACGAGATCGAGCAGGCGGTTGAGATTCTCTCGCGCCGCACCAAGAACAACCCGGTGCTGGTCGGCGAGGCCGGCGTCGGCAAGACCGCCATCGTCGAGGGACTCGCGCAGGCGATCGTCGACGGCGGGGTTCCCGAGCAGCTGCGCGACAAGCGCGTGATCTCGCTCGACCTGCCAGGCATGCTCGCCGGAACCCGCTACCGCGGTGACTTCGAGGAGCGCCTCACCAAGCTGATGGACGAGATCGCCCAGCGCAAGGGCGAGCTGATCGTCTTCATCGACGAGGTGCACACCGTGATGGGCGCGGGCAGCGCAGGAGACGGCGGAATGGATGCCGGCAACATCCTCAAGCCCCGCCTCGCCAAGGGCGACCTGCATCTGGTGGGCGCGACCACGCTGAAGGAGTACCGGCAGATCGAGAAGGATCCGGCACTGGAGCGTCGCTTCCAGCCGGTGACCGTCGCGGAGCCGTCCATCGAGGACGCCGTCACGATCCTCTCCGGGCTGCGTCACGCGTACGAGGAGCACCACGGTGTGACCTACACCGACGACGCGGTTCGCGCGGCCGTCGAGCTGTCGGCGCGCTACGTGTCCGACCGCTTCCTGCCAGACAAGGCCATCGACCTGATCGACCAGGCGGGTGCGCGGCTCCGACTGCGGCTCGGAAAGCAGGTCGACACGTCGGCGCTGATGCAGCAGCTCGCGGACCTGGAGGCCGACAAGAACGCCGCCGTGTCCGGCGAGCACTACGAGGAGGCGTCGCGCATCCGCGATGAGATCGCGGCCGTGCAGGAGAAGCTGGCACAGGCATCCGCCGCCGGTGCGTCGACTCGCCAGGAAAGCGCGGTCGTCGACGAGGCGCAGATCGCAGGTGTCGTGTCACGTGCGACCGGCATCCCGGTCGCTCGTGTCGGCGAGGCGGACCGCGAGCGTCTCGCGAAGATCGAGAGCGAGCTTCACGAGCGCGTGATCGGCCAGGACGACGCGGTGACCTCCGTCGCCAAGGCCGTTCGGCGCAACCGCACGGGCATGGGCGACGAGCACCGTCCCGTGGGCAGCTTCCTGTTCCTCGGACCGACAGGTGTCGGCAAGACCGAGCTCGCGAAGGCCCTCGCGTCTTCGCTGTTCGGCTCGGAGCGCTCGATGATCAGGTTCGACATGAGCGAGTTCGGTGAGCGCCACACGGCCGCGCGGCTGATCGGCGCCCCTCCCGGATACGTCGGCTACGACGAGGCCGGCCAGCTGACCGAGCGCGTCCGCCGCAACCCGTATTCCGTGCTGCTCTTCGACGAGATCGAGAAGGCGCACCCCGACATCTTCAACCTGCTGCTGCAGGTGCTGGATGACGGACGCCTGACCGACGGCCAGGGTCGCACCGTGGACTTCCGCAACACGGTCGTGATCATGACCTCGAACCTGGGTTCGGAGTTCCTCGCCTCCAAGAGCGGTGCACTCGGCTTCGTCGCTCCCGGCGCCGACGGGTTCGGCGACGAGAAGGCGCTGCGCGACCGGGTCATGGGCAAGCTGCGCGAGAACATGCGGCCGGAGTTCCTGAACCGCATCGACGAGATCGTGCTGTTCCGCAAGCTCGACCGCGAGCAGCTGCGCGACATCGTTCGCCTGCTGCTGCACGCGACGGAGGCACGCCTCGCCCAGCGCGAGATCACGCTGACGGTGACGGATGCCGCCGTGCAGTGGATCGCCGACCACGGCTACGAGCCCGAGTTCGGCGCCCGCCCGTTGCGCAGGCTGATCCAGCGTGAGGTCGACGACCGCATCGCCGACCTGCTGGTGGACGGATCCGTCGACGACGGAGGCGTCGTGCGAGTGGACGCCGTCGACGACGAGCTGCTCGTCACCTCGGGCGAGAGGATGCCGGCAGCCGCCTGATCCGCGAACGCAGAGCGCCCCGGTGCGACCCCCACGCGCCGGGGCGCCTCTGTGTCTGCGGCACGCTGCCTACACTGCCGCCATGGATGTGGTCATCCGCACCGCAACCTCCGCCGACGCGGCCGCCATCGCGCAGATGATGTCGAGGGCGTTCAACGACGACCCGGTGATGCGCTGGGTCGTGCCTCACGCCGCCGGTCGTCCGCGTCGGCTTCGACGGCTCTACGAGGCGATCGTGCGATACGAGGCCGTTCCGATGGGCGCGACCGATGTCGCGATCCGCGCGGGGGCCGTTGTCGGTGCCGCGGTGTGGCGACCGCCCAGGCGCAGGATGACCCCGTGGCGAGCCGTGCGGTTCGCGTTGTCCTGCGGGTGGGCGCTCGGCACGGACATCCCTCGCATGACGGCGATGGGGCGCAGCGT
>JBQCJQ010000087.1:0-3512 GCA_051952615.1 Humibacter sp. | reverse complement strand
CTGCTGGTCGACCGAGGATCCGGCCACACAGGCGCGAGCTGGACGCTTCTGCCCGACGGAGTCGTCGCTGAGCACACGGACGCCGGCCAGACCCTGATGGTGCCCTTTCAGGACGAGACCGGCACGTTGCGTCTGGAGCTGCGTTTCGCGACATCGTCGCGGCACGACGTGATCCGTCGCAACGCGACTCTGCACAACGGAGGCGCCGGCACCGTCGAGCTGCCTCGCGCATTCTCCGCCGCATGGAATCTTCCGCTCGGCCAGCACGTGCACATCGAGTACCTCGCCGGCAGCTGGGGACGCGAGTTCCAGCAGCGCTCGACCGACCTGCACTGGGGAACGTTCTCGATCGGCAGCCGCCAAGGCACGACGAGCCTGCTCTTCAGCCCCGTCGTGGCCGTCACCGCCGCCGACGACGCGGACTCCTTCCACCGGCCATCCACGCATGCCTATGGGATCGCCCTCGATTGGAGCGGTGCGTGGCGCATGCAGGTGGACTCCGCCGCAGTGGGGCAACACGCACGCGTGTCCTGCGGAGTCGACGACGACGTGACCACCGTTACCCTTCTGCCCGACGAGTCGTATCGCACGCCCGACGGTCTCGGCGTGTTCTCCGCGGACGGGCAGCAAGGTCTGACGGACGCCTGGCATGACTTTCAGCGCTCCGAGCTGACCAGAGATCGCAGCGAGCTGGCGCGGCCCGTGGTCTACAACTCCTGGTACGCGACCGGATTCGACGTCACCGTCGAGCATCAGCTGAGGCTGGCGCGGCAGGCCGCGGCGCTCGGTGTCGAGACGTTCGTGGTCGACGACGGCTGGTTCGCCGGACGCACCTCCGACCGCGCAGGGCTCGGGGACTGGCGACCCGATCCGACGAAGTTCCCCAACGGGCTGAACGAGCTCGTCGGGGCGGTCGAAGACCTGGGCATGCGCTTCGGCATCTGGATCGAACCGGAGTGCGTCAACCCGGACAGCGACCTGTACCGCGCACATCCGGACTGGATCTACCGCGCCGACGGGCGGCCCCTCCTGACCATACGCAACCAGTACGTGCTCGACCTCGGCCGGGAGGAGGTGGCCCAGTGGGTGATGTCGACACTGCGCGCGCTGCTCGGCTCGGCATCCATCGGCTATCTCAAATGGGACATGAACCGGCCCATCACCGATGGCGGCCGGCCCGGGGACCCGCACGGTCGCGAGTGGAGCGTGCAGCACACCCGCAACTACTACCGCGTGCTCGACATGGTGCGCGCCGAGTTTCCCGACGTGATCTTCGAGGCCTGTTCCGCAGGGGGCGCCCGCATCGACAACGCGGTACTGCGGCGCTCCGACGTCGTGTGGACGAGCGACCAGGTCGGCCCCCGGGATCGATTGGTGATCCAGGACGGGTTCCTCACCGCCTACCCATCGTGGGTGATGAGCTCCTGGGTGACCGATGATCCCGGTCATCGCGACCGACAGCCGGTCTCCCTCGGCTATGCGTTCGCCGTCGCGATGGCCGGAGTGCTCGGCATCGGCTCGGACCTCTCGTCGTGGAGCGAGGAGCAGAAGCGCGAGGCCGCGGCGAGGGTGGCGGCATACAAAGGCATCCGCGGGGTCGTGCATCACGGCCGGGTCAGACGGCACGGATCGCCGGATCAGGGACTCTACTGCGTCGAATACCACGGCCCGGATGACGACCCCCGCGTCGTGCTCTTCGCCTACGACAGGGACCGCGACCGCGCACGCGACCGGGAGCGCGCTCGCGTCTTCCCTTCGTCGCTACGGACCGGAGTCGTCTATGCGGTCGGCGACGCCGACGGGCGGCCGACCGGTGACACCGTCACCCGCGAGCTCGCCGCGGTGAACGGCGTGCCAGTCGACTTCACGTGGTCGAAGGATGCCGACGTGATCGTCCTCACGCCCCAGCCCTAGCCCTTACTTTTCCGATCCCTCGCCGGACACCCATTCCCGCCCGCTCAGACAACCCTTGGTGGAACCATGACACTTGACCTCGATGCCGGGCAGACGCACACCGGTGACGACAGGCTCGACCCGCGAGACGGCATCCATGCCACGGCGTGGGTGGAAGACCTCGTGCTTCCCACGTACGAGCCGCTCGAACCCTCCCGGCTGCCCATGTACCTCGACCGCAGGGTGTACCAGGGATCGAGCGGCCGGGTGTACCCGCTGCCGTTCATCGAGCGCATCGCTCAGGAGCCCGTCGACCACACCTGGAAGGCGGTGCACCTGGAGAACCGCTACGTGCACCTCGTCGTTCTGCCCGAACTCGGCGGCCGCATCTACACCGGTCTCGACAAGACGACCGGGTACGACTTCTTCTACCGCAACCATGTGATCAAGCCGGCGTTGGTCGGCCTCACCGGTCCGTGGATCAGCGGCGGTCTCGAGTTCAACTGGCCGCAACACCACCGCCCGGCGACGTACCTGCCGATGGACTTCGAGATCGAGCGCGGCGAGGACGGCAGCGTGACGGTGTGGTGCACCGACCACGACCCCTTCACGCGCATGGCCGAGACGCACGGCATCCGGTTGCGCGCCGACAGCTCGGCGGTCGAGATCGAGGTGCGACTGCACAACCGCACCGATCAGAGGCAGACGTTCCTGTGGTGGGCGAACGCGGCGGTGGCGGTCCACGACCAGTACCAGTCGTTCTTTCCGCAGGACGTGCGCTACGTGGCCGATCACGCCCGGCGTGCCCTGACCGCGTTCCCGGCTGCGGACCGTCCGTACTACGAGGTCGACTATCCGGCGCGCGCCGCCGCCGACCCGGACGCCGAGCCGCCGGCCGACCGCATCGACTTCTACCGCAACATCCCGGTGCCCACCTCGTACATGGTGGTCGACACCGACGACGCGTTCTTCGGCGGATACGATCACGCGGCCGGCGCTGGAGTCGTGCATTGGGCCGACCGGCGCATCTCGCCCGGCAAGAAGCAGTGGACCTGGGGAAACTCGGCCTTCGGCCACGCCTGGGACCGACAGCTCACCGACGCAGACGGGCCCTACGTCGAGCTCATGGCCGGCGTCTTCACCGACAACCAGCCCGACTTCTCGTGGCTCATGCCTGGGGAAGTGAGACGGTTCAGCCAGTACTGGTACCCGATCCCGGGCATCGGGGCAGCCCACGCCGCCAACCGGCATGCGGCGCTCCACGTCGATCACTCGGCAGCAGACGACCAGGGCGAGACGCGCGTGTCGGCCGCGGCTGCCGTGACGCGACCGATGGATGTCACACTTCGTGTTCTCGCCGAGTCCGGGCGGGTCGGAGGGTCGGCATCCGCCACCGATCTGACCCTCGCGGAATCGCGCGATCAGGTCGAGCCGGGCCAGGTGGTGCGACTGGACGCGTCCCTTCCCGCGGGCGTCGATCTGGCGGATGTCAGGGTGCGGCTCATCGAGGCGGGTGCCGTCGTGCTCGAGTGGCGGCTCGTGGAGGCCGACGATGTCGAGCCGTGGATCGCCACGGAGCCGCCGCAACCGCATGAGATCGAGACCGTGGAGGAGCTGTT
>JBQCJQ010000086.1:0-2545 GCA_051952615.1 Humibacter sp. | reverse complement strand
ATCGCGTAGAGGCATCGCACGAGCCCGAACGGGTCCGTGCGCTCGAGCAGCAGCGGACCGACGTCGTAGACGCCGCGCACGGTCGCCTCGATCGAGTACCGCACCACCGTGCTGTCCGACCGGTCCCTGCTGGCGCGGGCGTGCTCGCCGAGCTGCGGAAGGGCGGCGAACCCCGGTGCCACGAGCGGCGCGGGGCAGTCATCCCGCCATCTCAGACCGGGCGACACGCGATTGGATTCGTTGCGCACGATGAGCGCGACGTTCGCCGTCTCTCCGACGACCACCAGATCGGACTCGAAGGTTCGGCCCACGCTGATCCATGGCCGATCGATGGTCACGGCGATGGCCGCCGCGAGAGGCAGGAGCACGAGAACGAGTCCCAGCACGAGCAGGTCGACGCGGCCCAACTGGGCGGCTCCGATCATGGCGATGACCCCGGCGATGGCGATTCCAGCACCCCGCCAGGTCGGCCTCGGCCGCTGCGCTGCTGACCGGACTCGAGTCGTCCTCATGCTTTTCAGGCTACTTCTGTTGCCCCGTCGGCACGGGCGTCGCGGCGACGATACGGGAGACGATCTCGGAGAGAACGGCGGTGCGCTCGTGGTGCTGTCCCATCGCTCTGCTGGTGGGCAGAAGGCGATGCGCGAGCACGGGAACGGCGAGGTCGTCCACGTCGTCGGGGAGAACGAAGTCGCGGCCATCCAGCGCCGCCCTCGCCTTCGCGGCTCGCACGAGCTGGAGCGTCGCGCGGGGGCTCGCCCCCAGCCGAAGATCGGGGTCTTCACGCGTGCCGCGGGCGATCGCGACCGCATAGTGCTTCAGCGCGTCGGACGCGAAGACGCGGCGTGCCAGGCTCATCATGCGCCTGAGCCGCTCGGTGCTCACGACGGCGCCGATCTGCGCCAGCGGACTCGAGGTGTCGCGGCCGGTGAGCATCTCGATTTCGGCCTCTTCGTCTGGGTACCCCATCGCGATGCGGGCCATGAACCGGTCGCGCTGCGCTTCGGGCAGCTCGTAGGTGCCCTCCATCTCGACGGGATTCTGGGTGGCGATCACGATGAACGGGTCGGGAAGCGGATAGGTGGAACCGTCGACCGTGACGTGCCGCTCCTCCATGCACTCCAGCAGCGCGGACTGCGTCTTGGGGCTGGCCCTGTTGATCTCGTCGCCGATCACGATGTTGGCGAACACGGCCCCCGGCTTGAACTCGAATCGCCGCTCCGGCTGGTTGTACACCGAGACGCCGGTGACGTCGGACGGCAGTAGGTCGGGCGTGAACTGGATGCGGCTGACGCTGCTGTCGACCGACTTGGCGAGCGCCTTCGCCAGCATCGTCTTGCCGACGCCGGGCACGTCTTCGATCAGGAGGTGTCCCTCGGCCAGCAGCACGGTCAAGGCGACACGGACGGCCTCGTGCTTGCCGTCGATCACCGCCTCGACGTTCGCCGCGATCTGGTCGGCGTCGGCTTGGAGCTCTTCGGGTGTCAGATCGGGTTCGACCTCATCGGCTGCGGATGCCGCATCCGTGGGTTGTTTGGTGGGCAGACTGTTCATGGCTCCTGCAGGTACTCGTAGACCGCACGAGGAACGTACGGACTCACGTCACCGCCCAGCGCGGCGACCTGACGCACCAGCGAAGACGACACGTGTGCGTTCGCCGGATTGGGCAGCAAGAAGACCGTCTCGACGCCGGCCAGATCGCGGTTGACGATGGCCATCGGCGTCTCGTAGGCCACGTCGACCTGCGAACGGATGCCCTTCACCAGGGCCTTCGCGCCGACGTCGGTGCAGTAGTCCACCAGGAGCCCGACACTCCATGCCGCAACGATGATGTTGGACGGCAGTCGTTCGTCGGCGATGGACCGTTCGATCAGGGCGACACGCTGCGCGATCGGCAGCATGGCGTCTTTGTCGGGGTTGTGCACCACCAGAACGTGGATCTCGTCGAACAGGCGCGCGGCTCGCGCGATCACGTCGAGGTGCCCCAGGGTGACGGGGTCGAAAGAACCAGGGACAACGGCGATCCTGCTCATAGGCTTCCAGAATAGTGGGGCGCGGTTATCGGATCGTTACTGTTCGCATGCGACTCGCAGGATGCCGAACGAGGCGTCGACCGGCGCACGATCACGCCCTCGCCAGGAAGTCGCGGGACTGGTCCGTCAGCCGTGAAGCGATCGCGGATGCCAGGGCCGGGTGCTCCCTGAGGTGCGGGTCATGATCGAGCACAACCCCGGCATCCGCCCGGGCTTGCTCGATCACCTCGCCGTCACGGGCGACCCTCAGGAGCCGCAGCGAGGAGCGACCGCCGGACTGGTTGCTGCCCAGAACGTCGCCCTCTCTCCGCAGGTCGAGATCGGCCTCCGCGAGCGCGAATCCGTCGAGGGTCGCGGCGACCGCGTCGACCCGCTCACGTGCCGTGGTGCCGGCCTCGGCCGATGTCACGAACAGGCACAGGCCGGGGACGCGGCCCCGGCCGACCCTGCCGCGCAGCTGATGCAGTTGCGAGCCGCCGAAGGGGTCGGCGTCGAGCACGATCATGGCGGAG
>JBQCJQ010000085.1:0-10756 GCA_051952615.1 Humibacter sp. | reverse complement strand
GGGGGGGGTTTGGAGGGGGGGGGGGGGTTTTTTTTGCTTCCTCACATTTTGGGCGGGGTGGTTTGGTGGGTCCTGTTGCGCCCGGGCTGGTCCCGCCCCTCTTCTGCGGTGCTTGGTGTTGCGGAGTGGGACTACGCGGAAACGCTGTCGGACTGCGCGGCGGCGCGGGCAGCCGCCAGCCCGACCTCGAGGTCGGCCTTGAGGTCGTCCACGTTCTCGAGTCCGACCGAGAGGCGCACGAGGCCCGGCGTCACGCCGGCGGTGAGCTGCTCCTCGGGGGAGAGCTGCGAGTGCGTCGTCGAGGCGGGGTGGATGACGAGCGAGCGCACGTCTCCGATGTTGGCGAGGTGGCTGAACAGCGTGAGGTTGTCGACCAGGGCGCGGCCGGCATCCACACCGCCCTTGAGCTCGAAGGACACGACGGCTCCGACGCCCTTGGGCGCGTACTTGTTCGCCGCCGCGTACCACGGGCTCGTGGGCAGGCCCGAGTAGTTCACCGACGCCACGTCGGGGTGGCTCTCGAGGAACTCCGCGATCTCCTGCGTGTTCTGCACGTGACGCTCGATGCGCAGCGACAGCGTCTCGATGCCCTGGATGAGCAGCCAGGCGCTGTTCGGCGCGATGGCGGAACCGAGATCGCGCAGCAGCTGGACGCGGGCCTTGATGATGTAGGCGAGGCCGTCGCCGACCGCAGCGGTGTAGCTGACGCCGTGGTACGACTCGTCGGGCTCGGTGAGGCCGGGGAACTTGTCGACGTGCTTCGACCACTCGAACGTTCCGCCGTCGACCAGCACACCGCCGATGGTGGTGCCATGGCCGCCGAGGAACTTCGTGGCGGAGTGCACGACGATGTCGGCGCCGTGCTCGAACGGACGGATCAGGTACGGGGTCGCGATCGTGTTGTCGACGATGAGCGGCACGTTGTTCTCGTGGGCGATGCCCGCGACGGTCTCGATGTCGAGGATGTTGACCTTGGGGTTGCCCACCGTCTCGGCGAAGAACAGCTTCGTGTTCGGACGGACGGCGCGGCGCCACTCCTCGGGGTCATCCTGGTTCTCGACGAACGTGGTCTCGATGCCGAGCTTGCCGAGCGTGTACTTGAACAGGTTGTAGGTGCCGCCGTAGATCGAGCTGGAGGAGACGATGTGGTCGCCCGCCTGCGCGATGTTGAGCACGGCGAACGTCTCGGCGGCCTGGCCGCTTGCGACGAGCAGGGCACCGGTTCCGCCTTCGAGGGCGGCGACGCGCTCCTCGACGACCGCCTGGGTCGGGTTCTGGATGCGCGTGTAGATGTTTCCGAACTCGGCGAGCGCGAACAGGTTCTTCGCGTGGTCGGAGTTGTTGAACACGTACGACGTGGTCTGGTAGATCGGCGTCGCCCTGGCGTTGGTCGCCGGATCGGGGGCGGCGCCGGAGTGGATCTGCTTTGTTTCGAACTGCCACTGAGCGGCGTCGGTCATGATTCTCTCCAGGTGGTGTCGGCAGAGGGCTCGGCGCTGCGTCCGCGTCGATTCGAGACCAGGCTAGGCACCTGGTATCCGCGGCTCAAAATAAGTGCAACACGACGTAACCCTCTGTGAGGCTGCCTCACGTCTCGCGAGAGCTGCTGGACCGCTCGGGGTCGCTCGGGTCCCGGGGCGTGCCGTGGGTCATGTCGACGGGAGGGCATGCCGACGGACAGAATGGTGGGCATGGCATCCAGGCGTGCAGTGGTGACGGGAGCGAGCTCGGGAATCGGGGAGGCGACGGTCCGGCTGTTGCGGTCCAATGGCTGGGATGTCGTCGCAGTCGCCCGCTCCACCGACAAGCTTCGCGCCATCGCCGACGAGACCGGCGCGGAGGCGTTCACGGCAGACGTGTCGAAGCAAGCGGATGTCGATGCGCTGCGCGATCACCTCGCGGCAACGGGGGATGTGCACGCGCTCGTCAACAACGCCGGCGGCGCTCGTGGGCTCGAGTCGGTCGAGCACTCGGACATCGACGACTGGATCTGGATGTACGAGGTGAACGTGCTCGGCACGAAGCGAGTCATCTCCGCGTTGCTTCCCCTTCTCCGCCAAGGTGCGAAGCAGACCGGGCACGCCGACATCCTCAACGTCACCTCGATCGCCGGCCACAACGTGTACGTGGGCGGTGCGGGATACAACGCGGCCAAATTCGCAGAGCACGCGCTGACCGAGGTGCTCAGGCTTGAGCTGAACGGCGAGCCGATCAGGGTCATCGAGGTCGCGCCTGGCATGGTGCGCACCGATTTCTCGCTCAACAGGTTCGCCGGCGACAAGGAACGCGCCGACGCCGTCTACGCGGACGTGCCGGAGCCGCTCACCGCCGACGATGTCGCCGACACCATCGTGAACGCTCTCGAGCGTCCTCGGCACGTCGACCTCGATCTCATCGTGATGAAGCCCGTCGCCCAGGCCGCGTCGTACCGGTTCCACCACGGGCCGCTGCGGGTGGCGGGCGAGGACTGACGGATGCCCGAGTCCGCGTCAGAACGCACGGCGCGCGTACGCGCCGAAGAGCGCTGGGAGCGAATCAGCAGGTGGCCGTTCCTGGTGCTCTCGCTCGTCTTCATCGTTGCGTACAGCATCCGTTGCCTCGACACGAACCTCGCGCAGGAGAACGTCAGGACGATTTGGACGGTGCTCCTGATCATCTGGGCGGCGTTCATCATCGACTATGTCGTTCGGCTGCTGCTCGCTCGTGGCAAGTGGGCCTTCGTTCGGCACAACATGCCTGATCTTCTTGCCGCTCTGCTGCCGATCTTCCGGCCGTTCCGTCTGCTGCGGGAGTTGCGGCGCATCCCGTTCTTCCGCCGTCACAGCGGCGCGGCGGTGCGTGCGCGGGTGATCGCCTACGTCGCGTCGTTCGTCGTGCTCTGGATCTACATCATCTCGATCAGCGAGTTGCAGGCCGAGCGCGGTGCTCCGGGCGCGACGATCCTCAGCTTCGGCGACTCTCTCTACTGGGCCGTCGTGACGATCGCGACGGTCGGCTACGGGGACATGGTTCCTGTGACGACGCTCGGCCGCGTTCTGGCTGTGCTGCTCATGATCAGCGGAATCGCGATCATCGGTGTCACGACGGCGACGGTCGTGTCATACGTCAATGAGGCCGTCTCCCGCGCGCGACAGGGCGGGGCGCACGAGTCGCCCAACGATGATCCGGGCCTGCTCGAGGCGCCGTCGGTCGACGACCCATCGTCGTCGGATTCGGAGTGACAGTGCAGGGCGAGACGAAGCGCGAGGAGGATCGGTGAGCATCCATCTGGTCGGAGGAGGGGATCGCCCCGGAGAAGATGCGGCCGTGTACGGCGCGTTCGTCGCGGAGTGCGCGGCTCGTGTCGAGGCCGCGGGAGAGGAACGGCAGCCCCGTGTTGCGCTGCTCACGGTGCGCGAGGGCGGCGACCCCGGCCACGGTGAGAACCTCACCAGAGCGCTCGCCAGAGCGGGATCCGTGGAGGTGCTGCACACCGTCGTCGCCGAGGGCGAGCGGATGCCCGCGGCCGCGATCGACGGAGCGGACGGCATTCTGGTGGGCGGCGGGCTCACCCCCGCCTATCTCGACGCGATCCAACCGCTGAAGGCGGACATCCGCACGGCCGTCGAGGCGGGGACGCCGTACCTCGGGTTCTCCGCGGGCGCAGCGATCGCGCCAGACCGGGCCCTGCTCGGCGGGTGGCGCATCGACGGCGTGGAGGTCTGCGATCGAGAGGCGTCGGAAGACCTCGACGAGCTCACCATCGTCGACGGCCTCGGGCTGATCGACGTCACCGTCGACGTTCACGCTGCACAGTGGGGCACGCTCACTCGGGCGATCGCCGCGGTCGACTCCGGCGCGGTCGGAGAGGCCGTCGCGATCGACGAGTCGACGGTGCTCGTCGTCGGAACGGGGCCTTTGCGGGTCGCGGGTGCAGGCACGGTATGGGTGCTCACGCGCGACGAGCGCGGGGTGCTCGTGCGGAGCATGCGATAGCCGTGGCGAAGACGCTGACGGAGCTGGCCGCCGACGGGTCGATGGATGCGGGCTGGGCCGAAGCGCTCGCCCCCGTCGCAGGCGACATCGCGGCGATGGGGGACTGGCTGCGCTCCGAGGTCGCTTCGGGGCGCCACTACCTGCCGGCGGGCGCGAACGTGATGCGTGCGTTCCGGTACCCCCTGGCGGACGTGCGCGTGCTGATCGTCGGGCAGGACCCGTACCCGACGCCCGGGCATCCGATCGGCTTGTCCTTCGCCGTCGAGCGCGACGTGCGGCCGATCCCGCGAAGCCTGCAGAACATCTACCGGGAGCTGCGCACCGACCTCGGCATCGAGCCGCCTCCGCACGGCGACCTGACCGCGTGGAGCGAGCACGGCATCATGCTGCTCAACAGGGTGCTGACGGTGCGGCCAGGAGCCGCGGGGTCGCATCGCGGAGTCGGCTGGGAGCGGGTGACGGAACACGCGATCAGGGCCCTGGTCGCTCGGGGAAGCGCCCTCGTCGCGATCCTGTGGGGGAGGGATGCCGCGAACCTGCGTCCTCTGCTCGGCTCCACCCCCGTGATCACCTCTCCGCACCCGAGCCCGCTCTCCGCCGACCGCGGATTCTTCGGATCGAAGCCGTTCAGCCGTGCGAACGAGCTGCTCGTGCGGCAGGGCGCTCAGCCGGTGGACTGGAGCCTGCGGTAACACGAAGGCAACACGCACTGGTTACGCTGTTGCGGTGCTGGAAGAGGAATACGAGACACGGCGAACACTGCCGCCGCACCTGCGCAAGCCCGCCCCTGCGGAGACGCCCTTCTCGTATTCGATCCGCGACGCGAAGCCCGGCGATCTGCCGCACGTGCGCGAGATCTACAACCACTACGTCACGAACAGCACCGTCACGTTCGACGAAGACACCATGAGCCTGCGCGAGTGGAAGTCGAAGTACGCCTACCTTCAGCGGCTCGGCATGCCGTTCATCGTCGCGGAGTCGCCGAACGGGCAGATCCTCGGCTACGCGCTGGTGTCGCCGTGGAAGCAGAAGAAGGCCTACCGCTTCACCGTCGAGAACTCGATCTACCTCGGGCAGGCCTCGACGGGCAAGGGGCTCGGCACCGCGCTCATGCAGGCTCTGATCGACGCGTCCAAGCAGGCCGGCCTCAAGGAGATGATCGCCGTCATCGCCGACCAGGGCGCCGAGGCCTCCATCGCGATGCACAAGCGCTTCGGCTTCAAGGAGATCGGCAGCATGGGCCACGTCGGCTACAAATTCGACCGCTGGCTGGGCACGGTGCTCATGCAGAAGAGCCTGAAGTAGCGGGTTTCTCGCGCTCCGACATCCATCGCGCTGTCGTCCGATAGCCGTTGCTGTGAATTGGCCCACGGCCGTTATCAATTCGTGATCAACCTCTGGCGGATGCCGGTGGCCACACCTACAGTGATCTCACCAGTCACTGCTCGGGCGTCTCGGTAGGCGATCGAGTTGACGGTCTACGAATCGAGGCCTGCAGCATCCGGAGCGGATGCAGCAGGCCTCGTCCATTTCGGCGGGCTACCCCTTCAGGCCCGAGATGGCGCCTTGCGGAGCACGAAGTAGCCGACGACCCCGCTCACGACGGTGGGGATGAGCAGCCAGGCGATCACGCCGACGGCGCGCATCGTCAGGAACCACTCTCCGACCGCGGGCCACGAGTCGGTCAGGGTGGCGGCTGCCACGGACGCCGCGAGGATGAGCACCACGATGGCGCCGAGCGTGTAGAGGCCATTGGCACGCCACCGCACGTACACGCTGCCCGCGAGTGCTCCCAGCGAGAAGCAGAAGAGGAACAGGAAGAATGTCGCGAACAGGCGCTCCCACAGCGGCCCCGAGCCGACGTAGACGTTGCTGAACATGTGGGCGTTCATCCCGTAGCCGTTCGTCCAGTCCTCGATGTACGAGAGCAGGGTGCAGACGGCGGTGAACAGCAGGCCCTGCAGCGCGAAGGCCGTGACGGTGCCGATGTAGTAGTCGCGCCTGGTCGCCGACATGCCCATCGCGAACCGGAAGGTGAGGTTCATCGCCTGCACGGCGGCGATGGCGAAGTACACGAAGATGTAGGCCGTCGAGCCCGACCACTCGGTGCCCGTGAGCTGTTCGTGCGTCGAGGCGTAGATCGAGATCCAGATCACCATGTTGACCAGGAAGACGAACGCGATGATGATCCACGGCAGCGCGAGCATGCTGAACCGATTCGTGAAGTGAAGCCGCGTCACGTTCCAGACGCGGTGCCCTGCCCCGGGAACGGTGCCCGTCTCCGCGAGCGTCGCTGGGGTGCTGATGGCGGTCATGCTGAGGCTCCCTGCTCGGTCGCGCCGAAGTCGGCGGTGGCGGAATTGGTGGTGCGCACGATGAGCTGCTGCAGCGAGACGGGTGCCAGCTCGAGGCCGGCTGCCGCGGCGTCCCGCCGTTCGTCGGCATCCAGCCGCTCGACGGTGACGGATGCCAGCCCTCCGATGCCCTCGCGGTGCAGCACCCTGCGGCCGGCGACGAAGGCGTCGACGGCGCCACGCGCACCGACGACCGTGGTGGCGGAGTCACGTGCCGACTCGGCCGACTCGTCCATGATGATGCGGCCCTTGTCGATCACGACGACGTGCTCGAGCAGGTTCGCGACCTCGTCGATCAGGTGCGTCGAGAGCACGATCGTGCGTGGATGCTCCGCGTAGTCGGCGAGCAGGCGGTCGTAGAAGATCTGCCTGGCCACCGCGTCGAGCCCGAGGTAGGGCTCGTCGAAGAACGTCAGGGGAGCGCGGGCGGCGAGGCCGACGATCACCCCGACTGCGGAGAGCTGGCCGCGCGAGAGCTTCTTGATCCTGCGGTTCACCGGCAGCTGGAAGTCGTCGATGAGCTGCTTCGCGAAGTCCGCGTCCCAGTTCTCGTAGAACCACGGTGCGCAGGTGAAGACGTGCTTGGGCTTGAACTCGTCCGGGTACTTCTGGCTCTCCTTGATGAACGAGAGTCGCGAGAGCACCTTCGCGTTCTCGACGGGGCTCTCTCCGAAGACGCGGATGTCGCCGGAACTGGCGAAGTCCTGTCCGGTGACGGTCTGCATCAGGGTGGTCTTGCCCGCGCCGTTGCGTCCGAGCAGTCCCGTGATGGCGTCGGTCTTGATGGCGAGGTTCACATCATCGAGGGCGGTGACGTCACCGAATCGCTTGGTGAGGCCGCTGATCTCGACGACGGGAGCGGTCGTCGTGGTCACGATGCTTCTCCTTCGTTGGTGATGAGATGGTTGAGCTCTGTCGGGGTGATGCCGAGCTTCTTCGCCTCCGCGATGAGCGGAATGACGAAGTCGGCGCGGAAACTCTCACGCCGTTTCGCCAGCACCTGTTCGCGTGCACCGGTGGCGACGAACATGCCGATGCCACGCTTCTTGTAGAGGATGCCTTCGTCCACCAGGAGGGCGACGCCCTTTCCCGCCGTTGCGGGGTTGATGCGGTGGAAGGCCGCGAACTCGTTCGTCGACGGCACCTGACTCTCTTCTGCCAGTGCGCCGGCGATGATGTCGTTCTCGATCTGCTCAGCGATCTGCTGGAAGATCGGCTTGCCTTCGTCGATCACCGCTCTCCTTGGTTGGTTCATTAGTAGAGTAACTAACCCATGAAGTGGCGTCAACCCCCGTCTCCTCCCGGGATGCCGAGGCCCGGGTGCCGGGGCGTCGTCGCCGGGGCCGCTGCCGGTGCATAACTCCTGCAATTCCAGAGCCCCACCGGAAGAGCCCGCGAGAATACGGGCCCGGGCTCGCCGCGGCGGCCGATCTGCAGGAGTTATGCGCGGGGTGGGGGGAGGGTTCCCTAGGCTCGGGGCATGGCCGATGACATCCACGATCTGACCGCGCTCGACCAGTGGACCTTGCTTCAGCGTGGCGAGCTCACACCGCTGCAGCTCGCGGACCATTACCTGGGCCGCATCGAGACGCTGAATCCGCAGATCGGCGCGTTCGTGACGGTGACGCCGGATGCCGCGCGCGAACGGGCGACGCAGGTCGCGTCATCCGTTCCGCACTCCGCTCAGCTGTGGGGGCTTCCCATCGGCGACAAGGACCTCTGGAATCGCGCAGGCGTGCCGACCGGGTACGGGTCGAGGCTCATGAGCGGATACGTGCCGGAGGAGTCGGACGAGATCGTTGCCGACCTCGACGCGGCCGGGGCCGTCAGCCTGGGCAAGACCGGTGCGCCGGAGTTCGGCTTCCCGTCGTACACCGAGACCCTCGTGGCGCCGCCCGTTCGCAATCCGTGGGATCTGACCCTGGGCGCTGGGGGGTCGAGCGGTGGAGCGGCGGCGGCCGTCGCCTCCGGCATGCTTCCGTTCGCGCCGGGGTCGGATGGCGGAGGTTCGATCCGCATCCCTGCAGCGGCCTGCGGCCTGGTCGGGCTCAAGCCGTCGCGCGGGAGGGTGCCCTCCGGCAGTGGTCTCGAGTCGCTCGGCGGCCTCGGCGTCGCCGGACCCATCGCCCGCACGGTCGAAGACGCCGCTCTGCTGCTCGACGGCATGATCGCCAGGCGCGACGGGCGGGTCGACCACCGATTCGCGGTTCGGGCGCCCGAGGACGACACCGCGTTCCTCGGCCATGCCGTACGCGGAGAAGGCAGGTATCAGCTCGGCGCGATGACGACGAGCGCATGGGATGACGACTACGAGATCACCGTCGACGCCGACGCTCTCGCGGCGCTCGACTTCGCGATCGCGGAGTTCGCCGCCCTCGGCCACGGAATCGAGCAGACCGCGCTGAAGTCGGACCGCACGTACGCCCCGGCGTTCACGACGCTCTGGAAGGCGGGGGCCTCGCGCCTGCCGGCAGAGGGCAAGGCGCTCGAGCTGCTCGAACCCCTCACGCGGTGGCTCGTCGAGCAGGGGCGCGCCACCTCCGCGGGGCAACTGAGCGAGGCGCTCTCCGCCCTGACGACGTTCGAGCGCTCGCTCATCCGCCAGCTGTCGTCGTTCGACGCCGTGCTGACTCCCGCGCTGGCGCTCGGCCCCCGTCCGATCGGGTGGTGGGACCAATCGGATGCCGAGCACAACTTCGCGCAGCAAGTGCAGTACACGCCCTTCACGTCCATGGTGAACGTGAGTGGTCTGCCCGCCATCGTGCTGCCGGTTGCGCAGGCATCCGACGGACTGCCCCGCGGGGTGCAGCTCATCGGCCGGCCCGGCGGCGAGGCCGTGCTCCTGGCGCTCGGGGCGCAGCTGCAGCGTCGGCTTCGCTGGCAGGACCGTCACCCCGAGATCTGGTAGCAGCTCGAAGTCGGAGGCATGGTCGATGCTTAGGTAAGGCTCGCCTTATACTGGAGTCATCATGACGCAGCACGATCACGCCAGGCACACCGGAGCGACCCCGCATCGCGACGACCGGGTGCAGTTCGTCGTGACCGCAGACGAGACGTCGCTCGCCGAGGTGCAGAGCGAGCTGTCGCTGCTGCCGCTGTGCGCGAAGGGTCGCGTGTTCGTCGAGGTGCCCGAGCCGAAGGATGTCTTCGCCCTGCAGGTTCCGATGCGCATGACGGTGACCTGGTTGCCGCGTTCCGTGCGGGCCGGACGTCCGGGCACGGGGGAGCCGTGCGCACCGGGACAGGCTCTGCGTCGTGCCGTGCGTGCATGGAGCGCCGAGATGCTCTGCGACGGCCCAGGCGAGACCCAGGCGATCCTCACCGGTGGCTACCAGGGGGTGAGCGACGTCTACGACGTGCTCACCATTCGGGCAGGGATGCCCGCCGAGCACATCACGAGCCCGTCGGGCTTCGGGCTGAACACCCGCTCCACCGCGAGCTGACGACCTCCGCGCTCAGGCCGCATTGCGTGTCGACGCGAGGCCGAGCAGCCCCTCCGTCGCCGCCCACAGGTCGCGCTGAAGCTGGGGGTCGCGCGCCTGGGCGTTCACCCGGCCGGCTGCGGTGAAACGGTCGAAGTAGGTTCCCAACGGCGCCTTGACCGGCGCTTCACCGGCGAGCGCGATGAGCGGTCCAGCGCCCGCCTCCGGCGATCGGCCGTAGTGGCCGCCCGTCACCGCGTGCCCGAAGCGGATGAATCGCGACTGGCCTCCGAACCGCGTCACGATCGTGCCGGGGTGGAACGAGTACGCGGTCACGCCCGTGCCGGTCATCCGCTCGGCGAGCTCGCGCGTGAACAGGATGCTCTCGAGCTTGGAGGTGCCGTACGCCTGCCATCCGCCCCGCCATGGCCGCTTCTGCCAGTCGAGGTCGTCGAGCCTCAGGGAGCCGAACAGGTTGGCCATGCTGGCCGTGTTGACGACCCGCACCGGGGCTTCCTTGGCGCTCTCGACCAGACGGTCGCGCAGCAGCGCGGTGAGCAGGAAGGGTGCGAGGTGGTTGGTCTGGAACGTGCGCTCGTGCCCGTCGACGGTGACCTCGCGGGTCGCGTACAGACCGCCCGCGTTGTTGGCCAGCACGTCGATGCGGTCGAGCCGTGTCAGCAGGTCGGACGCCAGAGTGCGAACGTCATCCAGCCTCTCGAAGTCGGCCAGGAACGATTCGCCGCCGACCTTCTCCGCGACCGCGCGGGTTCGCTCGGCGTTGCGGCCGACGACGACCACCCGTGCGCCCTGCTCGGCGAGACGTTGTGCCGCGATCTCTCCGATGCCGGAGCTCGCCCCGGTCAGCACGATGGTTCGTGCCCTGGCGGCGGGCTCGCCGTTGCTCTGTGTCTCGCTCACAGGTATCCGCCCTTCTCGAGGCCGGCCTCGATCTCGAACCGGTTGTTCAGAGGATCCCGGCCCGCCAACAAGTACAGCACCGGG
>JBQCJQ010000084.1:0-2825 GCA_051952615.1 Humibacter sp. | reverse complement strand
GCGCCCAGCACGTCGTAGCCCCGGTCGCCCACCATCACGAGGTTGGAGGTGTCGACGCCTCTGGCTTCGAGCTGCTCGCGCGTCCACGCGATGACCTCGGCCTTCGCGGTGCGCCCTCCAAGGTCATCCGCGCCGCCGATCACGTCGAAGTACTGCGCCAGGCCGAAGTGCTCGAGAATGCGCGTGGCGCGGCCGACGGGCTTGCTGGTCGCGAGGGCGATCGGGATGCCCGCCTCGTGCAGTGAATGCAGCACCCCGAGCACGCCGGGGAAGACCGCGTTGTCGTGCAGGTCGGTGAACTCGGCGCGAGCACGGTACGCGACGAGCGCGCGCTCCGCGTCGTCGCCCTCGAGCCCGAGGGAGCGCAGTGTCTCGGTAAGAGGCGGGCCCACGTGCATCGTCAGGGAAGCGGGATCGTCGACGGGACGACCGATCTCCTCGAGCGCACCGGCGAGGGAGGCGGTGATGCCGGGGGCTGAGTCGGTCAGGGTGCCGTCGAGGTCGAACAGCACAGCCGACCACGCTCGGGTGGTCAAGGGGGACTGCTCGCTCATGAAAGAAGTCGGGATAGTCATGGCCCGGCCATGTTACGGCCCTTTCCCGAGAGCCGGGTCCACACCCCTGGCGCCCCTGCGTGTCGGCCCCACGTGACGGACTGACGGGATGTCGCGGCATCGCGCACATCGACGGGAAAGGCCGTCGTGCACGTAGTAATGGACGGCTCATAATTAGACGATCGAATTCAATTCGACGGTCTGGGAATTGCGAGAACCCACCGGCGGCAGACACACGGAAAGCGAATGTGCGCCATTCGGTGCGAATGGGCTTCGATTTCCGACGTGCATTACGTAGTGTTGTGCGCATGGCAAAAAAGACAACGGTGGTTCTGGTCGACGATATCGACGGCGTTGAAATCGAGAACGGAAAGGGCGAGACCGTCTTTTTCGCGATCGATGGCGTTTCGTACGAGATCGACCTGACCGACGAGAATGCGAGCGCACTTCGCGCCGCTGTGCAGCCCTATGTCGAGGCGGGTCGTCGCGCGGCTCGGAGCACGCGTACCGGCCTCTCGTCGAGCCGCGGATCCCGCGCGTCGTCGAGGGAAGATCTCGGAGCCGCTCGTGAATGGCTTCGCGCTCACGGCCACAAGGTCTCCGACCGTGGTCGCATTCCCGCACCGCTTCTCGAGGAATACCGCGCGAACAGCTGACGGGTCAGAAGAGCGTCGGCACTCCGCTGTCGACGCCCTTCATGGCGTCGTAGTCGAGAACGAGGCAGCGAATGCCTCGATCCTCGGCGAGCGTGCGAGCCTGCGGTTTGATCTCTTGCGCAGCGAATACTCCGGTGACCGGTGAGAGAAGCGGATCGCGGTTCATCAGCTCGAGATAGCGCGTGAGCTGTTCGACTCCGTCGATGTCTCCGCGCCGCTTGAGCTCGACCGCGACCGATCGTCCGTTCCCGTCCCTTGCGAGAATGTCGACGGGTCCGATCGCCGTCATGTATTCGCGGCGCACCAGCGTGTGGCCGTCACCGAGCAGCTCGATCTGCTCGGCCAGCAGCTTCTGCAGGTGCGCCTCGACGCCGTCCTTCTGAAGGCCGGGGTCGACGCCGAGCTCATGGCTGGAGTCGTGGAGCACCTCGTGCACGCTCACGATGAGGCGGTCGGACGTCTTGGAGTGCGTCACCGTCCAGATCTCGGTGGCGCCGGCATCCGCCTGCGCCTCGTCGGGTTCTGCGACCGTGAGGATGCACGGGGGGCTCATCCAGTTCAGCGGCTTGTACGAGCCGCCGTCGGAGTGCACGAGCACGCTGCCGTCGCTCTTCAGCACCAGCAGACGTGTGGCCAGGGGCAGGTGGGCGCTCAGACGCCCCGCATAGTCCACCGAGCATCGGGCAACAACCAACCGCACCTGTCGAGGGTATCCGATGCCCGTCCCGGCTATTGCGCTGGCCAACGCCCGTCCCGTCTATTGCGCCACTTGCGCCCTACCGCGCCAGCAGGAGTGGCGCAATAGAGCGCACATGGCGCGATTACGACGACGGATGAGGACCGATGACCGACTCAGGCCGGGTCGTGCTGGGGCTTCGGCTGCGGCATCCGCGTGGCGGGGTGCGGCTCGCGGTGGCGCAGCGCCGGTGCGCAGATGAACGCGGCGACCAGCAGCAGGAGCACCACGTAGAGCGCGTTCAGGATGCCGAACTGCTGACCGAGGAATCCGATGATGGGCGGGCCGGCGAGGAACGCGAGGTAGCCGATCATGGCGACGGCCGACACGCGCGCGGTGGCGTTCTTCTCGTCATCCGCAGCGGCCGACATGCCGAGCGGGAACCCGAGCGAGGCGCCGAGACCCCAGAGCACGACGCCGACGATGTAGGCCGCCGGCGATGGCAGCACGATGAACATCAGCAGGCCGATGACCCCGAGGCCGGCGGTGAGACGGATGGACCACACCCGTCCGATGCGGTCGACGGCCGGGCCGCCGACGACGCGGCCGATCGTCATGGCGGCGACGAAGACGTCGAGCATCAGTGCGCCGCCCGCATTGTCGAGGCCGTGGCCGTCGACGGAGGCGAGGGCGATCCAGTCGTTGGCAGAGCCCTCGGCGAATGCCATGCCGAGCATGACAACGCCGATCAGCACGAGTCGCCAGTCCGCCCAGACCATCACCTGTGACTTCACGGTGTCGAAGAACGAATGGCGCCGCGGTCCGGCAGCGATCGACGGGTCGTCGAAGGCGTCGAGGGATGCCTCGCCCTTGGCATCCTCGGCGACGACGTCGAGCGTGTTTGGTACGAACCGCACCGCGATGATGCCCGTCACGATA
>JBQCJQ010000083.1:0-2533 GCA_051952615.1 Humibacter sp. | reverse complement strand
AGGCCGGCAACGTCGGCAGCGTCCGTCGAGGTGACGAACGCCGGGTCGGCGCCGGACTCGCACAGGTCGACCCAGGCCTGGAAGATCGCCCCACCGGGGCTCATCGCCGTGCGACTCACCGGGACCCCCGCCTCGTCGACCTCGATGACGATGCCCGTCGAGCGTGTCGCGACCGCCGGGCGGCTCTCGCGCAGCCCGGCGGCGACCTCGGCGAACCGGCGCCCGATCGCCTTCACGGTGTGCTGCTGGTCGATCAGCCCGAGAGAGTACTCGAGCTCGGGAAAGTCGGCGAGTCCCCGGCCGACATCGTGGGAACACCACCACGTCACTCCCCACAGATCGGCGCAGCGAGCGACCGCACGCACGGTGGCCTCGAGGAAGTCGGGCGTCTCGTCCTCGCGCAGGCAGTTGGATGGCGCACCGACCTCTTGCAGCCAGATGGGATGCCCGGGCGAGGCGCCTGGCGAGGACTGGAACGCGCGCGACAGTTCGATCAGGTACTCGGCGTGGCGGTCGGACGCCGTCGAGCGACCTCCGTAGCGCTGGGCCGTGCCGTTGAAGATCCAGGAGTGCACCGTGGTCAGTGCGCCGAGGCGGCTGGCGTGCTCCGGCGTGAACGGATGGTCGTCGAGGTACCAGACCGCGTCGTATTCGCTGTGCACGTGCTGCGCTGCCGGGGCGCTCTCGCGGGCCGCGCCCAGCAGGGTGTCGAGCCATCGTGCGGCATCCTGCTGCGTCGCCGGCCATGGCGAGGGGTGCGGGCGGTCGGAGAACTGGTTCACCTCGTTGCCGAGGGTGAGGCCGAGGAAGTTCGGAGCGTCCGCCAGCCGGGCGCCGAGGGCGCGCACGAGATCGGCCTCCGCCGCGACCACCTCGGGATCGGTGAACATGTTGCGGTCGTGCCACGTGAAGAGCCACGACGGGATGAAGTCGAAGCTCGACAGGTGCCCCTGGATGACGTCGACGTTCGCGTCGAGCCCGAACTCCGCTGCGATGTCGACGACGGTTCGCACGTCGTCGAGCGCGGACTCGCGGATCAGCGTGCGATTGGGCTGCAGAACCGTCCAGAGCGGGAAGAGGCGCACGTGGTCGAGTCCCAGGTCGGCGATGTCGGCGAAGTCGCGACGGACATCGTCGGGGTTCAGCGAAAGCCAGGAGTGCATCCAGTCGTGCGACGGCGTGTAGTTGACGCCGAAGCGCAGGGGAGCCGGGACGTTCGCTGTGCGGGGCATGGCTTAACGCTACTGAGCGCGACATGGCCCGGCGAACGGGCGGCGTCGGGCAGACCGAAGCGGAATAAGCAACAGAAGTTGCTTCCTGACGGTATCCTGAGTTTAGGCAACTTGAGTTGACTACGTCGGATGAGCAACCTAGGTTGCTTAACGTGAATCCCGTACGAATACCGTCGCCCATCGGTGGCGCAGCAGACCGGCTCGCCGCCGTCGTCGCCCTGCGCGACCTCGCCGACCGCCTCGAAGACGCCGCCGTGGAGAACGCCCTGCGCGACGGCTGGAGCTGGGGCCAGGTCGCCGAGGCGCTCGGCGTCACGCGGCAGGCGGTGCACAAGAAGCACCTCAAGCGCCTTGACGCCGCAGACATCGACCTGAGGAGGCGTCGTGGACGTTGACGTCGATCGCATCCCGCAGCCTCTGCGCCCCGTCGTCGCCGCGGCGGTGGAGGAGGCTGCTCGTCGCAGCTCGGCCGAGGTCGGACCGGAGCACCTGCTGCTGGCACTCGCGGGTCTTGAGGACAGCCCAGCGGCAGTCGTCCTCGCGGATGTCGGTCTGTCTCACGCCGCTCTGGATGCGGCTTTGGACGAGGAACGCACGCGGGCGCTCGCCGTGGTGGGCATCCACGACCTCGACCCCGGGCTTCTCGCCGCGACGGCCGACCTGCGTCGGCCCTCGTGGGCGTCGTCGACCAGGGAGGCGCTGCGACGTTCCCAGGGTGCAGGCGCCCGCGGACGCCGCCGACGCACCTTCGACCTCGACGTGCTCTACGGCATCGTCACCGCGAATGTCGGCACCGTTCCTCGTGCGCTCGAGTACGCGGGGGTCGACAGGGATGCCCTGATCGGCAGGGTCGAGCGCGAGCGGCTGGCGGCCGAGGGCGACCTGCCGCGCACAGCACGCTGACCGTGCCTGTAAGCGCCGTGTAAGCATCGCGAAAGTGTCCGCCCGCATCCTGATGAACGCAAGACAACACAGCACTACGAAAGGGATTCAGTCATGAACGCACAACGGCACGATGCCGGCGCGGTCGCGGACTGGGCCATCGAGGCCCACGGTCTCGTCAAGACGTTCGGCAGCAACCGGGCGGTCGACGGCGTCGACCTTCTCGTGCGACCCGGCAGCGTCTACGGCGTGCTCGGCCCGAACGGCGCAGGCAAGACCACCACCATCAACATGCTCGCCACGCTACTCAAGCCCGATGGGGGCAGAGCTGCCGTGTTCGGCCACGACGTCATGAAGGAGGCGCAGATCGTGCGCCAGCTCATCGGCGTCACCGGACAGTTCGCCTCCGTCGACGAGAC
>JBQCJQ010000082.1:0-7437 GCA_051952615.1 Humibacter sp. | reverse complement strand
GTTGCGTTCGGCGGCGTACACGCCGCCGCCTCGTGGAGCGTCTCGCTTACGCGACGTTCCCGGTTCGCCCTCGACGGTGGTCGAGCCCCTCACCGTAGGTTGAGGAGCGCCGCGCAGCGACGCGCATACCGTGGGTCGAGGAGCGCCGCGCAGCGACGCGTCTCGAAACCTCGATGTCCGCGTTGCGCAGTAGCGTCAGGCGAAGCTGACGCCGGCGTCGCGGCGCTCCGTGTCCACCGTGAGGCGGAAGACGTCGGGGCGGGCGGAGTGTCCACCGACATCCAGGTCGAGCGTCTCGTGATAGCGGTCGTCGAGGTCGACCTGCGCCGTGAAGACGCCGGCGCGACCGTAGACCGGCTCCAGCAGCCACGCCCCGTCGGGGCCGACGACGCTTGAGCCGCCGTCGAAGAGAAGACCCGACTCGGGGGCATCCGGTCCCACTCCGGCGCGGTAGGCGTCGAGGAGTTCACCAGGAAGGTCGTCGGTCGACAGGATCTGGGCTGCCGAGATCACGTGGCATCGCCCTTCGAGCGCGTACGATCGCGCCGCGAGGTGGTGGCTCTCCGGCATGTCCGGCCACAGCGCTACATGGAGCTCTTCGTTCTGCAGGTGCAGCGCCTGGCGCGCGAGCGGGTTGAAGTGCTCCCAGCAGACGAGGCCGCCGACCCGTCCCGCGGGAGTGTCGACGACGCGAAGGCCCGCACCGTCGCCCATCGCCCAGACGATCCGCTCGGTATGCGTCGGAACGAGCTTGCGGTGAAGGTTCAGGGTCGTGCCGTCGGGGCCGATCGTGACGATCGAGTTGAAGAGCGATCCGCTGCCGCGGTGGGGACGTTCGTTGACCCCGATGACGACGGTCGCGTTGCACTCGCGTGCCGCGCGGCGGAGTGGGGTGAGGTCATCCTCGATTTCCTCGCCCTGCTCGCCGGCGGCACCGCCAGCGTCGACGACTCCGCGCTCGACGACGACACTCTGCTCGAGCAGTCGGGCATGCCACTGCTGGGCGACGGGGTCGCGCCATCCTGCCATGCCGAACACCCACGCCGGATACCCCGTCAGCCAGGTCTCGGGGAACACGACGAGGGATGCCCCGGACGCCGCTGCACTCCTCACATGCTCGACCGCGCGTCGCAGCGACTCGTCGAGATCGAGAAGCGCCGGCGGCTCCTGCACGATCGCGACCGTGACGACGGTCATGCCGTGCCCTCGCCGAGTCGGGCGTAGAGGTCGGGACGACGATCGGCGTGGACGTCGTTGTTCGCGCTGATCCGCTTGGTGCGCGCCTCCGACAGGTCGACTGTGCCCACGACCATCGTGTGCTCGCCGAGTCGCAGCTCCGTCACGGGATATCCGTCCGGGTCGACGATGACGCTTCCGCCGAGCCACTCCTGCCCGCGTTCCGTTCCCATGCGGTCCGCGGCGGCGATGAACATCCTGTTGACGGCAGCGTCGGCCTGCACCCGTACGACCTCGCCCGGCCGTTCTCCCGCCGGACGGGGAAAGCGCGGCCAGTTCACCGGGGCGCAGAGCACCTCGGCGCCGTCGAGGGCAGGGAAGCGCACGTACTCCGGGAGCTCGAGGTCGTAGCAGACCATGACGCCGATGGTCCCGAACTTCGTGTGCACGACGGGCGGACGGTCGTCCCCGACGGCGAATCCGACGGGCTTCTCGTGATCCCAGAGGTGCGCCTTCCGATAGACCGCGCGCACTCCGGTCGCATCCACCAGGACAGCGCTGTTGTAGGGCTCGCCGTCGTCGCCCGCCTCGGCGAAGCCGCTGACGATGACGACGTCGTGTGCGGAGGCGAGCTGTTCGAGCAGTCGAACGGTCGGACCGTCGACCGGCTCGCACGCCTCGACCAGTTCGGCTCTGTCGTCGAACATGTAGCCCGTGTTGGCGAGCTCGGGGAGCACGATGACGTCTGCGTGATGCTCGACCGCTTCTTCGACCGCGCCACGCATGCGATGCAGCGACTCGTCGAGGTCTCCGATCGCTGGGCCGAACTGGCAACAGGCGATCGTGACGGTCGGTCCACTCACTGCGACGCCCCTTCGAGCTCACGCTGGCTGGCTGCGCGGGCCTTCGCTTCGGCCTCGTGATCGATGTTACGTGCGAACAGCAGGTAGAGGCCGCCCGAGACGATGAGCCCGACCGCGAAGGAGAAGTCCGCGCCGCCGAGGAGCGCGGCGATCGGTCCGACGAAGAAGCTCACCGAGAAGAACGGGATCATCGCGACGAACCCGATCGCGTACGCGGTCATGCCTCGCCATGCCCACCTGCCGTAGATGCCGTTCGGCTTCAGGATCTCGGTGATGGCGTACTTTCCATGGCGCACGAAGTAGAAGTCGACCAAGTTGACCGCCGTCCACGGCACGAGGAAGTAGAGCATCAGGATGACGAAGCTGTTGAAGCTGTTCACGTAGTTGTCGGGGATGAGCAGAGCGACGATCAGCGACGCGAGGCCGACGATGATCAGGCCGATCACGCGAAGTCGCACGGTCGGCTTGACCTGTTTGAAACCGTCGATCGCGCTCGTGCCCGTCAGCATCGCGCCGTAGGCGTTGACTCCCATGATCGAGATGAGCGCGAGCACCGAGACGAGCACCGCGATCGTGCCGAATCCCGGGAACAGCAGGTCGCCCACCTCGCGCAGTGACGCGATGGGATCGGCGTTCGGGATGTAGCTGGCCAGGATGGCGCCGAGTGACATGAGCCAGAACGCTGACAGGGCTGCTCCTGCGTACACCGAGGTGATCAGCTTGGGTGCCGAGACGTTCGCGGGCAGGTACCGCGTGTAGTCCGAGACGTAGACCGCGTAGCTGATGTTGTAACCGGCGGCGAGCGAGAACTGCACCAGGAAGGCCGGTGTGTTCCACCCGGCGGTCGCCGCCGCGGCGCCGTGTACGAGAGGCGCCGAGGAGAAGTGCACGATGGCGACGATCGTCACGATCGCGAAGACCACGACCAGGATGTACGTGAGCCAGCGCTGCACGAAGTGGAGCAGATCGTGCCCGACGACCGCGATGACGATGGAGATCGCGATCAGCACCGGGTACCAGAACAGCTTGGCGCCGGGGACGAGGTTGATGCCGTCGGTGGCGAGGATGGTGTCGAAGACCAAGAAGCCAACGTAGACGAACACGGTGGCCGCGAAGGGCACGATGGCGCCCCGGCTTCCGAACTGCGCGCGGGACTGGATCATCTGCGGGAGGCCCATGCGTGGACCCTGGTTGGCGTGGAACGCCATGAAGAAGGTGCCGAAGCACGCGCCGAGCAGCACGGCGAGCACGCTGAACCACACGCTGAGGCCCATGCTGGGGCCGACGAAGCCGACGACCATGGTCGGCAGCACGAAGTTGCCCGTGAACCAGAACGGCCCCTGGTGCCAGACCTTTCCGTGTCGTTCGGAATGGGGAATGTAGTCGATCGAGTGGTGCTCGATCAGAGTCTCGCGATCGGTCGACTCTTCGGTGTAAGACATCGTCGTCCTTCGGGTTCTTCGTGTCAGTGATCGGATGGTGCGGTCATGGCGGAGATGATCTCGTAGGCCACGTGGGATGCCGCGATGGAGGTGATCTGTGCGTGGTCGTAGGCCGGCGCGACCTCGACGACGTCTGCTCCGACGAGGTTGAGGGGGCGCAGGGCCCGGATCATGGCGAGCAGCTCACGGCTGGTCATCCCACCGGCCTCCGGCGTGCCCGTCCCGGGAGCGTGGGACGGATCGAGCACGTCGATGTCGACCGAGAGGTAGACCGGATGATCGCCCAGGCGTGTGAGCATCCGTTCGATCGCTCGCGGGAGGCCCTCCGCCTCGATCTCGACGCTGGAGATGATGGCGAAGCCGAGGCGCTCGTCGTCGCGGAGGTCTTCGCGCGAGTAGAGGGGCCCGCGGGTGCCGACGTGCGTGCTCGCCGTGAGGTCGATGAGCCCTTCTTCCGATGCGCGCCTGAACGGAGTGCCGTGGGTGATCGGCGCGCCGAAGTAGGTGTCCCACGTGTCGAGGTGCGCGTCGAAGTGGAGAACGGCGACCGGGCCGTGCTTCTGCGCGACGACCCTGAGCAGGGGGAGCGCGATCGTGTGGTCGCCGCCGAGCGTCACGAGCCTGGTGTCGCCCGAGCTCAGGGCTGCCGCGCCGTCCTGGATCTGCTGAACCGCCTCCGAGAGGTTGAACGGGTTGGCGGAGATGTCTCCCGCGTCGGCGACCTGCTGGTGCAGGAACGGTGAGACATCCTGTGCGGGGTTGTAGGGGCGCAGCAGACGGGATGCCTCGCGGATCTGGGATGGTCCGAACCGTGCTCCCGGGCGGTAGCTCACACCGCTGTCGAACGGCACGCCGACGACCGCGATGTCGGCGCGACCGACGTCGTCGAGCCTGGGCAGACGGGCGAAGGTGGCGAAGCCCGCGTAACGGGGAGTGATGCTGGCGTCTGGCGGTCCGACCGGTCGCTGCTCGTCCACGATGCTCCCTTGCGCTTTGTCTGTAGGGCAACAAGATATGTCTATTAGACAACTTTCCTGCGTGGGACAGTCTGCGCGGGCATCCGCGCCCTGTCAAGATGGGAATCGATACACGGACACAGGAGGATCCAGATGCGCGCACCGCATCCGGCACCGTCGCCGCTTCCGATCAGGGTGGGCGCGCGGCTGCGCGCCAGCAGGCAGGCCCAGAGCCTGACCATCGAGCAGGTGGCTGCGGCCACGAACCTGACGAAGGGGTTCGTCAGCCGGGTCGAGCGAGACGAGACGTCTCCGAGCGTCGCCACCCTCGTCACCCTGTGTCAGGTGCTCTCGCTGCCCGTCGGATCGTTGTTCGAAGAGGCGGACACCGAGGTCGTGCACCTCGACGACGCACCGCGCATCAACTTCGGCGGGCGAGGGCTCGTCGAGCGGCTGCTGTCGCCGCGGAGCCAGTCACGGGTGCAGGTCGTGCGGTCGCGTCTGGAGTCCGGCGCCGACGGCGGCAACGAGCTCTACACGATCAACTGCGACGTCGAGGTCTTGCACGTCATCACCGGATCGCTGACGGTGTTCTTCACCAACCGTGAGGAGCATCTGGCAGCCGGCGACACGCTGACCTTCCCCGGTCGAGAGCCCCACAACTGGCGCAACGACGGCCCGGGCGACGCCGACGTGATCTGGACCATCGTGCCCGCGGCCTGGAGCGGCTCGAGCTAGGGCCGGAGAGGCGTGCGTGCGACGCGCTCATCAACCACGGAGGTGAGGAGCGCGCCGCAGAGGATTTCGCTAGAGCGCGAGCGCCCGCCTGATCAGGTCGGTCTGCTCCTGCGCGTGCCGCTTCGCAGAGCCGGTCGCGGGTGAGGCGGATGCCGCACGCGCGTACACGCGGAGGGTAGGCAGGCCGGCCTTGGCCGACTCCAGCGCCATGTAGATCCAGGCACCCTGGTTCTCGGGCTCGTCCTGCAGCCAGGCGAACTCGGCGTTCGGGTAGCCGTTCAGCACCGACCTCAGCTCCTCGGCGGGGAACGGGTAGTACTGCTCGACCCTCACAAGCGCGACCTGGTCGTTGGGGTTCTTGTCGAGCTCGTTCCTCGCGTCGTAGTAGACCTTGCCCGACATGATCAGCACGCGCTTGACGGCGGCCTTGTCGGCGACGTTCCGGTCGTCGATCACCGGCTGGAACGATCCGGACGTGAACTCCGCCACGTCGCTCGTCGCACCGCGCAGCCGCAGCATCGCCTTCGGAGTGAAGACGATCAGCGGGGTGCGCGGCCGGGAGTACGCCTGCCTGCGGAGCAGGTGGAAGTACGACGCGGGAGTCGAAGGGCGCGCCACCGTCATGTTGTTCTCGGCGCTCAGCTGCAGGTACCGCTCGATGCGGGCGGAGGAGTGGTCGGGCCCCTTGCCCTCGTAGCCGTGCGGCAACAGCAGAACGAGCGACTAGCGCTGGCCCCACTTCTGCTCGGCCGAGGTGATGAACTCGTCGATCACCGTCTGGGCGCCGTTGGCGAAGTCGCCGAACTGCGCCTCCCACAGCACGAGGGCGTCGGGTCGCTCGACCGAGTAGCCGTACTCGAATCCCATCGCGGCGTACTCACTGAGAAGCGAGTCGTAGATCCAGAACTTCGCCTGGTTCTCGCTCAGGTTCGCCAGCGGCAGCCACTCCTGGCCGTTCACACGGTCGTGCAGCACAGCCTGGCGCTGCACGAATGTTCCACGGCGCGAGTCCTGGCCGACCAGGCGCACCGGGGTGCCCTCCAGCAGCACCGATCCGAGCGCGAGCAGCTCGCCCATGGCCCAGTCGATGCCGCCCTTCTGCGTCATCTCGACACGCTTGGTGAGCAGCTGCTGCAGCTTGGGGTGCACCGTGAACCCAGCCGGCTTGTTGTCGAAGGCCTGGCCGATGGTCTGGATGACCGATTCGGACACCCCCGTCGTGGCGAGGTCGCCGCGTGCGGCATCCTGCTGTGCATCCGGCAGCTCGAGGTCGTTGATCGAGGCGGGGTCGCCGGTGATGACCGGGATCGAGCCGGTCTGCGCGGCGTGCGTCTCGGCGAAGGCGCGCTCCAGGCGATCCTGGAAGTCCTTGTGCGCCTGCTCGTACTCCTCTTCGGAGATGTCGCCGCGGCCGACGAGCGCCTCGGTGTAGAGGCGGCGCACCGAGCGCTTCGCCTCGATGAGGTTGTACATCAGCGGCTGCGTCATCGACGGGTCGTCGCCCTCGTTGTGGCCGCGGCGGCGGTACACGATGAGGTCGATCACGACGTCGCGCTGGAACTCCTGGCGGTACTTGTACGCCAGCTCGCCGACGCGCACGACGGCTTCGGGGTCGTCGCCGTTCACGTGGAAGATCGGCGCCTGGATGGTCTTCGCGACGTCGGTGGCGTAGACCGACGTGCGGCCCTCGCTCGGCGGGGTGGTGAAGCCGACCTGGTTGTTGATGTTGAGGTGGATGGTGCCGCCGGTGCGGTAGGCGCGCAGCTGCGACATCTGCAGGGTCTCGACGACGATGCCCTGGCCGGCCATCGCCGCGTCGCCGTGGATGAGCACGGGAAGCGTGAGGAACGTGCCGGCCGGCCGGCGGTCCTGCTTGGCGCGGGCGATGCCCTCGAGCACGCCGTCGACGACCTCGAGATGGGACGGGTTCGCCGCGAGGTAGACAGCGATCTCCTCGCCATTGGCGCCGGTGAAGGTGCCCTCCGTGCCGAGGTGGTACTTCACGTCGCCGGAGCCGCCGACCGTGCGCGGGTCCTGCGCGCCCTCGAACTCGCGGAAGATCTGTCCGTAGGTCTTGCCAGCGATGTTGGTGAGCACGTTGAGACGACCGCGGTGGGCCATGCCGATGGCGACCTCGTCGAGGTCATCCTGCGCCGCCTGCTGCAGGATCGCATCGAGCAGCGCGATGGTCGACTCGCCGCCCTCGAGGCTGAACCGCTTCTGGCCCACGTACTTGGTCTGCAGGAAGGTCTCGAACGCCTC
>JBQCJQ010000081.1:0-4709 GCA_051952615.1 Humibacter sp. | reverse complement strand
CACCTCCTCGGCGCGCGTCGGGCCGGCGAGCTGCTCGCGAAGCACTGCGTCGTGCTCGTAGTAGTAACTGAGGTAGTACGACGGCACACTGTTCAGCAGCTCGATCAGACCGGGCGCGAAGTCGGTCTCCGCCGCGAGCTCGTCGAGACGGGTGTCGATGAGCTCGGGCAGGACGTCGCGTTCCCCCTGGGGGCCTGTCACGGTGATGCTGCGCTCCCAGGTGAGGTGGTTGAGACCCACGTGGCCGAGGCGCACCTCGTGCGGGGCGACGCCGAGCATCCCGGCGAAGTGCCGTTGGAAGCCGATCGCCACGTTGCACAGCCCGACCGCGCAGTGGCCCTCCCGCAGCAGTGCGCGCGAGACGATGCCGACCGGGTTGGTGAAGTCGATGATCCAGGCATCCGGCTTCGCATGCCTGCGCACCGCGTCGGCGACGCGCAGCACGACCGGCACCGTGCGCAGCGCCTTCGCGAAGCCGCCGGGACCGGTGGTCTCCTGGCCGATCGTGCCGCACGCGTGCGGGAACGTCTCGTCGCCCTTGCGGGCATCCTGTCCGCCGACGCGCAGCTGGATGAGCACCACGTCGGCGTCGGAGACGCCCGCTTCGAGATCGCTCGTCGGCACGATGCGGCCGGGATGGCCGGCGGCGCGGAACATGCGCGCACTCATCGCGCTCACGAGTTCCAAGCGCTGCCGGTTCGGATCGACGAGCCACACCTCGTCGACCGGCAGCTGCTCGCGCAGCCGGGCGAACCCGTCGATGAGCTCAGGGGTGTAGGTGGAGCCGCCACCTATCACGGTCAGTTTCACGCGCTATCCCTTCACGCCGGTGAGTGTGATGCCCTCGACGAAGACGCGTTGGGCGAAGAAGAAGACGACCACCACCGGGATGGTCACGATGAGGGTCATCGCCATCGTGATTCCCCAGTCGGTGCCGTGCACGCTGCGGAAAGAGGCGAGGCCGTAGGCGACGGGCCATGCCGCATTGTTCTCCGAGGTGTACAGCAGCGGGCCGAAGTAGTCGTTCCAGGAATTGAAGAACATGAAGATCGCGGCGGCGGCGATGCCGGGCTTCGCCATCGGCACGATCACGCGCATCAGCACGCCGAACTCGCCGTTGCCGTCGATTCGGGCGGCATCCGCGTATTCGGTCGGGATGGTGAGGAAGAACTGCCTCATCAGGAAGACCGAGAACGCGTCGCCCAGCAGGTTCGGCAGGATGAGCGGCCACAACGTTCCGGTAAGACCCAGTTGCGACCACATCACGTAGATCGGCACCGCCGTCACCTGAGGCGGCAACAGCATGGCGACCACGATCGCGACGAACAGCACGTTGGAGCCGCGGAACTTGAGCTTCGCCAGCGCGTACGCGGCCGGCACGCTCGAGACGAGCATGAACACCGTGGCGAGCACCGCGTAGAGCAGCGAGTTGCCGAACCAGAGCGCGAGCGGTGCCTGCGTGAAGGCCCGCACATAGTTGGCCCAGTCGAACGGGTTCGGCCACAGGCTCGGGGTGAGGGTCTGGGTACTCGACATCAGCGAGGTCAGAAGCACGAAGACGACCGGAAACAGGAACAGCGCTGCGAGAACGACGAGCCCGGTATGTTCGGCGATCCAGAGAAGCAGCGACTTCGGCGTGCGCTTGCCGCTGCGGCTCTGGCGCTGGACACGTGCGGGCGCTGACAGGGTCTCGGCGGTCATCGCGCGCCCTCCGGGGTGAAGGCCTTGACTCGGCCGAGGAGCAGGACGAGGAACAGTCCGGCCACGATGAAGAGCACGACGGCCATCGCGCTCGCGTAGCCGAGCTGGAAGTTGGCGAAGCCGCGCTCGTACAGCCATTGCGTGTACGTCAGCAGAGAGTCGCTCGGGTAGCCGATGACCTGCGCTGCGCTTCCGCCGACGGTGGCCTGACCGCTCGCAACGCTGGAGGCGACGGATGCCTCCGTGAAGTACTGCAGAGCGGCGATCACGCCGGTGATCACAGCGAACACGAGCACGGGGATCATGTTCGGGTACGTGACATAACGGAGCTTCTGGAGACCGTTGGCGCCGTCCAGGGATGCCGCCTCGTACTGGTCGGTCGGCACATCCAGGAGCGATGCCAGGAAGATGATCATCAGGTCGCCCATCACCCAGATGCCCAACAGCACGAGGGACGGCTTCGACCACGCCGGATCGTTGAACCACAACGGTCCCTGGATGCCGAAGAACTTCAGAACCTGGTTCACGGGCCCCGTTCCCGGATTGAACAGGAACACGAACGCCACGACACTCGCCACCGGCGGCACCAGCGCCGGCAGGTAGAACATCGTGCGCCAGAAGCCGGACGCCTTCCTGGCTCTGACGAGCAGCCCGGCGATACCCATCGCGGTGACGATGCGGACCGGGACGAGGATGACCACGAACCACAGGGTGTTCAGAGTCGCAGTCACGATCAGCGGGTCCTGCGTGAAGAGGTAGGTGTAATTGCGCAGGCCGATCCACTGCGGCGCCGACACCATGTTGAAGCTGGTGAACGAGTAGTAGATGCTCGCGAGCAACGGGTAGACGAAGAAGATCAGGAGCCCGAGCACCGTCGGTGCGATGAAGGCGAGGATGGTGAGCCCTCGTCGCACGGACGTTCGAGAGCGCCGGCGGCCGGGGCGGCCGGCACGCGCCACCCGCCCCGCTGCGCCGCCCTGAACAGCGGATGCCGTCATGTCACGGTCCCGTCGACAGCGAGATGGCATCGTTGATCTGCTTGTCGACGTTCTTCAGGCCGGCCTGCAGATCACCGCCCTGTCCGGACTGGTATTTGGTCCAGAAGTCGTTGAAGGTCTGCTGGTATCCGGCGCCGACCGGGCTCGGCGGGGTGGTGTCCGAGTTCGGGCTCTTCATCACGTTCAGGAACGTGGTGAAGTTGTCGCCGAGCGAGAGGTTCGGCGAGGCAAGGGCATCCTTCGTCGTCGGAACGTTGCCGAGACCGTTCGCCAGCTTGACCACGGCCGAGGTGTCGGTGGTGAGGTACTTCAGCAGCGCCCAGGCCAGCTCGGGGTTCTTCGACCCTTTCGCGATGCCCGCGATGTTGCCGGTGATGTAGCCGCCGCCGTAGAGGTCGGTGTGATCGTCGGCGGTCGGGAAGGGGGCGGTGCCGTAGTTGAGCCCGGGCTTCTGCGACTTGATGAACGCGGTGCGCCACTCGCCGTCCAGCACCATCGCCACCTGGCCGGTCTGGAAGGCGTAGTCGGCGGAGAACTCCTGCCCGAGACCCGACGTGAAGGCGTTGAGCTTGTTGTAGCCGATCTTGTCGACGAAGTCCTTCTGCCAGTTCATGAGCGTCGGCCAACCTGGCGAGGTGCCCACCGCTGATTTGCCGTCTTTCGTCAGCCACTCGGCGCCTGCCGCCGGCCCGAAGTGGGCTGCCGCGTTCTCCGCCCAGCCCATGAACGGGTTGAAGCCGAGGGTCTTGATCGAGCCGTCGGCGTTGTACGTCGTCATCTTCAACGCCATCGTCTCGAGCTCCGACAGCGTCTTCGGTGGCTGAGTGAAGCCGTACTTCGCCAGGATGTCCTTGTTGTAGTACAGCCCGTAGGTGTCGGCGAGCATCGGCAGCGTGCAGCGTTTGCCGTTGTACTCGGTGTACGACCGCACGGTGTCGCTGAACTGGCTCAGGTCGACCTTGTCACGGTTGATGTACGGCGTGAGATTGCGGAAGGCTCCCGAGGAGCAGAAGCTGCCGACGATGTCCGTCGAGTAGGAGATTCCCACGTCGATGTCCTTGCCGGCTGCGATGGCCTTGGTGAGCTTGTCGTCGTCCTGGCCGCTGTGCACGACCACCTTGACGTCCGGGTACTTCTTCTCGAAGTCGTTCACGACCGACTGCACCACGTCGGCCTCTCTGTCCGTGAAGAAGTGCCAGAGGGTGACCGTGCCGCTGAGGTGGGACGGGGCTGCGGAGGCGACGTTCTGGTCGGTGCTCTGGCCGGAGCATCCGGCCAGTACGAGTGCTCCCACCGCGACCGCGGCGGTAGCGGCGAGACGCCGCGTGAGTCGGGATATCACTGGGTAGCCTTTCTTGTTGGGGAGCGGCGGCCGTCTCACGTGTTCCTGCCAGGGAGGAGAACGGTCGCCGTTTCTTCATCGCTGCGGCTGCGCCGCCTCGAGGTTCATGGGGACAGGAGGTCGACCCGATCGAACAGCTGCGCGCGCAGTGTCTCGGCGAGGCGCTCGCACGCGCCGAGCAGCACTGCGCTGTCTGGAATACCGGTCGTCACGATCTCGGCAGGCCACCTGCTGGTGCGTCGCACGTTCGCAGCGACCGCGTTCGCCAGTTCGACGCCGCCCAGCACTCCGGTCGGGCCGCCCAGGACGATCTTCTCGGGATCCAGAAGGGCGAGAACGGGAATGATTCCGAACGCGACCCGTGGAGCGAGCTCGTCGATGACCGCGCTGCGCGCGGTGGCATTCTGCGCCAGACGCTCGATGGTGCCTGCATAGCCGCGACCCGCGGCGCCTGCGGCCCGCGCCAGCCGCACGAACGCCCCGCCGCCGATGAGGTCCTGCAGGTCGAGCGCCGACGGGGCGAGGTCGGCCGCGTCGCGTGGTATCGGAAGGTAGCCGAGCTCTCCTGCACCACCGCTCACGCCAGGTTGCACCACACCGCCTACGTCTTGAGCGAACCCGAGGCCCTTGCCGAGCCAGAACAGTCCGAAGCCGCCGGAATCGCGGCC
>JBQCJQ010000080.1:0-4792 GCA_051952615.1 Humibacter sp. | reverse complement strand
ACTCCGAGCAGGGTGGCTGCACGGATGTTCGTGTCGACCAGATAGAGCGAGTTGCCGATGAGCGACGGCAGCCCCTGCGGCAAGGTGGCCGAGAGGAAGCGCTGCCCTCGCGTGGCGCCCGCGGCGCTCAGCGCGGTCTCCGGGCCGTTCGGCACCTCTTCGAACGAGTCGGCGATGAGCTTGCCGAGCAGGCCGATGCCTCCGATCGCGAGAGCGATCAGGGCGGGCACGGCGCCGAGACCGACGATGACGATGAGGAACAGCGCCACGATGAGCTCGGGGATGCCGCGCAGGATCGTGAGGATGACGCGGAACGTGTTGCGCACGATCCCGTTCGGTGCGACGTTCCTCGCGGCCAGCGAGCCGATCACGAAGGACAGCACGAGCGAGATGGTCGCCGCGGCGAACGCGATCTGCAGCGTGACGACGAGGCCGTCGATGAACGTCATCGGGCCCGAGGTGCCGAGCGACGGCGGCCAGAAGGCCTCGAGCCCGGTGATCACGTGGTTCCACATGATCTGGTTCGGGTTGATCTGCGCCCACCATGCCGAGAGCACGATGAAGGCGATCGTGGCGAGGATCCACACCCAGGTGCGGATGCGGCTGCGGGTCCACGGCCGGTGCATGGACGTCTCGACGGTGAGCGCGATGCGCCCCGCGTCGGAACCCTTGCGCCGAGAGGAGAGCGGTGCGCCGCCGCCCATCGAGGCGGCAGTCGCTCCGCGCCTCTTCGTCGCCGCCCGGACGATGCGGTCGCCGATGCCCTTGCCGGAGGGCTGCACTCCCAGCAGGCTGCGGCGGATCGTGGAGGACACGATCTCGAGCAGCACGCACATCAGGAAGATGACGAGCGCGATGCCGAGCCCGCGGCCGTAGTTGAACTGGTTGAACGACAGCGACATCGCGTAGCCCAGACCGCCGACGCCCGCGTAGCCGAGGATGGCCGAGCCGCGCAGGTTGATGTCGAAGCGGTGCAGGGTGGTCGCGATCCACGACGGCATGACCTGCGGGAACACTCCGGCCCAGAACTGCTGTGCCTTCGACCCGCCTGCGGCGCGGATGGCCTGACGCGGTCCCTCATCGATCTGCTCGATGGCATCCGCGAAGAGCTTCGAGATCATGCCGATGGAGTGCAGGCCGATGGCGATCACACCGGGGATGGTGCTGCCGAGCGCGAACATCAGCGCGAACGAGAACGCGATGACGACATCCGGGATGGCTCGGGTGATGACGCCGATGGTGCGGCCGACCGCGCGCAGCCACGGCGTCGGTGCCGTGTTCGCCGCCGCAATATAGGCGACCGGAACCGAGATGAGCGCCGCGATGAGCGTGCCCAGCACGACGACACCGAGGGTGAGGCCGATCAGATAGAAAAGGTCGCCGAGCGACGGAAAGCTGATGGTGTTGTTCGCCGTGCCGAAGAAGGTCTGCACCTTCTGGGCCGCCGTGGCGAAGTAGGAGAAGTTCAGGCCGAGCTGGCTCAGCGAGTACACGCCGAACGCCAGCATCAGCGCGATGGCGATCCAGCCGGCGATGCGCTGCGCGGAGACCTTGCGACGCGGCGGAGTCGCCGAGGATGCAGGAGTCGCGGATGCCGTCGCGCGCGCCGCAGCCTCGACGGTTGTCATCGGGCGCTGCCGCTCATGGCTGCCGGCTCGGCCATGCGTGAGACATCCACGAGGTCGCTGTCGACGAGCTCTGCGTCGATGGCGGTGAGCTCCGTCGTGGTGGTGGCAACGCGGCCGTAGATCTCCATGACCTGCTCCTTGGAGAGGCCGAGGACGGGGGTGTCGAGCACGACGGACCCGTGCCGGAGCCCGACGATGCGGTCGCCCCAGCCGAGCGCGAGGTCGACCTGGTGAAGGGAGCAGACGACGGTGAGGCCGTCATCCGCCGCGATCTCACGGATGAGCCGCATGACCTGGCTCGAAGACTCGGGGTCGAGGGAGGCCACGGGCTCGTCGGCGAGGAGGATCTCGGGGTCTTGCATGAGTGCTCGGGCGATCGCCACCCGCTGCTGCTGACCGCCGGAGAGCTGGTCGGCGCGCTGGTACGCCTTCTCGAGCAGGCCGACGCGGTCGAGGTGCTGAAGCGCCTGCCTCTTGAGGGACTTGGGATACATGGCGAGCCCGAGGCGCGGGCCGTGAAGCCGCCCGAGGGCGCCGGTCGCGACGTTCTCGAGCACCGTCAGAGAGGGAACGAGCTCGAACTGCTGGAAGATCATGGCGACGCGGCCACGCAGGCGGCGCAGCTGCTTCTGCCTCAGCTTCTGTACGAGCTGGTCGAGCACCCGAACGTCACCGGAGGTGGGTCGTTCGAGACCGTCGATGTGACGGAGGAGGGTCGATTTGCCGGACCCGGAGAGGCCGAGCAGCACGACGACCTCCCCCCTGTTCACCGTCAGGTCGACGTCGCGCAGGGCGATCGTCGAGCCGAAGTCCTTCGTGACTCCGGTGAGGGTGATGACCGGATTCGTCGTGGTGTCCGAATCGGTCCTGCGAGGGGAGGTCGTCGTGGCGCTCATCTGCTTCTACCTGGTCTCGTCAGTGCGTGTGAAGGAAAGGGTCGGATGTGCGGAGTGCGCTCAGCCGCCGCAGACCGCGGTCGCCGCCTTCGCGACCTGCGGGTCGGTGCACGCCTCGTAGATGGGCTGGTAGTAGTCCTTCGTCTCGGCCGCGTAGCCGATGAAGGGCGAGTTCGCCGGGATGGTGATGCCGGCGGCCTTGATCTTCTCCGGAGTGAGACCGCCGAGGAGACCGGCGAGCTTGGTCTTCATCGCGGCGGGAAGAGCGGTGGCGACGACGATCGGGTCACCGGGGACCAGCTGCACGCCCTTGCCATCGCCGGCCGTCTTCGCGTCCTTGACGGTCGTGACACCCGAGTTCGCGACGCCGTATGCGGCGTCGTCGGCGAATCCGACATCGCACTGGCCGTCGGCGACGGCCTGAACCGACTTGTCGTGGCTGCCTGCGAAGTAGGCGGTGAAGTCCTTGAAGGTCGGGTTGCCCGAGGCGTCCGTTCCGCTCGGGACGACGTCCATACCGGCGGCCTTCAGCGCGACGATCGGGTACAGGTAGCCCGAGGTCGAGGTCGGGTCGACGAAGCAGATCTTCTTGCCCTTGAACTGCGACACCGTCTGGTACTTCGGCGCGTTCTTGGTCGCGACGATCGCGCCCGAGTAGTAGCCGGGGTTGGTCTGGCCGGCTTCCGACTTCTCACCGGCGACGACCGTGAGCTTCGCGCCCTTGTTCAGAGCGGTCGCGTAGCTCGCCGGGCCGAAGTTGGCGATGTCGACCTTGCCGGCAAGCGCAGCGGCGATGAGGGCGCTGTACGAGGTGGTCGGAAGGTACTTGACCGTGAGTCCGGTCTCCTTGGCGATGTAGTCCTCGACGGGCTTGCTGCTGTCGGTGCCGTCTTCGGAGGGGAGGGTGCTGAAGACCAGCGTCTTCGAGTCCTGGGCGTAGGTGCCCTTGTCGCTCGCGGCGGCCGTGCTGTCAGCGTTCGCGGATGACGCGCAGCCCGCGAGCAGGGCGACGAGCGCTGCGCTCGCAGCCACGAGGGCGATGTTCTTGGTGCGGATGCGGAAATGCATCGGAATGCGCCTTTCGAATGAGATGTGGGCCTCGGGTTGAGGGGGTGAGACCCGACGGACGTTCTTCACGGTCTCCGGCGAATGTGAACGCACGACAAACCGCAGTTGAGCAACGGTGAGTTAGTCGAACCGCTGTCGTCAGATGTCGGTTAACTCCGGATGAAGCGGGCTGAGGAACCGGCATCCTCGAATGGTCCCCATGTCTGAAAGGCCGTTCATGACCGACATTCCCCCGACGTCCGCGAGCGAGCGCTCGCAGATCAGCTCCGAGTTGAACCAGGCGGACGCCGGCGAGGTCATCGCCCTCGCGTCACTGTGCCTCGCGGACGACCCGGAGCTGACCGTGACCCGCCCTCCGGCGACCGGAGTGGTCGTGACCCAGGTGCGCGACGTCGTCGCAGAGGAGCGGTTCATCCTCGGCGACGTCATGGTCACCCAGGCAGAGGTGCAGCGGCGTGGGGCGTTCGGCTGGGCGATGCGGCTCGGCTCCGACCGCATGGCCGCGCTCTCGGCGGCCATCCTCGAGGCGGAGTGGGTCGCGGCAGGACCTCGAGCCACGGAGATCGAGGAACTCGTCGAGCGCACGATCGAGGCCCGACGCCTCGCCCGTGCAGAGGAGTGGGAGCGCCTCGCGCCGTCGATCGTCGAGTTCGAGGAGATCCCGTGACCATCGCAGACACCCGACTCGACGCGGGAGCTCGACTCGCCCCCGTCTCCGAATGGCCGATGCTGCGCGAGCTCGACGGCGACAGCGCGCAGCGCGTCTTCCACGCGACGATGGAGGCCTTCGCCCGGCCCGGTTCGGTGCACCGTCTTGCGGTCGGGGCCGTCCCGGCGGGAGTGCCGGCGGTCGTTGCGCCCCTGCTCGCTCTGGCGGACATCATGACCCCGATCGCGGCGATCGACTCGGACGACGACGATCTCGCAGCACACGCGGTCGCCGTCATCTCGCGACTGGTCGCTGCGAAGGCGACGGCCCCGGCATCCGCTCGCTTCGGTCTCGCCTTCGCCGAGCCCAGCGACCTCTCCGCGCTCAACCGCGGATCGCACTGGTCACCGGAGGCAGGCGCCATGCTGTTCCAGCGCGTCACGGGCATCCACGTCGTCGCGGGCCAGAACGCCGAAGACCTCACGGGCACGGATGACCGCCACGGCGCCGTCTGGCGGCTGACCGGCCCCGGCGTCAAGCCCGGCGAACCC
>JBQCJQ010000079.1:0-7132 GCA_051952615.1 Humibacter sp. | reverse complement strand
GAGGTGTCGCTCGGACGCCTCGACTCGGCGCGGACGACCTTCGAGTCGCTGACGCGGCTGCAGGGCGACGCCGAGAGCTTCGACTGGCGTGACCTGCGGGCGATCGGGTATGCCGGGCTCGCCGAGGTCGCCGCGAAGCAGGACGACCAGAACGAGTCGGAGCGGCTCTACGCCATGGCCGAGGCCGTGTGGGGCGATCCTCCGGGCGGATTCGCGCCCTGGTATTACGGAGCGGCCGCCGGGCTGCTCGTCGCGTCGGTGCGTGCGGGGCACGTGAACGATCGGCGCAACCTCCGCGTCGCGCGTCGCATCCGCAGCAGGCTGCTGCGCGACCATCGGGTCAGGGCGGGCATGGTCGACAGGCCCATCACGGGCGTCGCGGCGATCGGGCTCGCGGTCTGGCTGCTCGCACCCGGTCGGGAGGGAGCGGATGACGTACAGCGCGTCATCGCGATGGAGTTGCTGGCACTGGGGCGTGGCATCCGCGCCCGCCAGGATTTCCCGTCGCTCAGCTGGCAGCGTGCGGTCGATGAGCTGGACGCTGGCGCCCGGCCGGGAGACGGCGCTGCGCCGGACTTCGACGCGGCGTGGGCCCGCGTCGAGACGCTGTCACTCGGGGAGCGCACCGAACGGCTGCACGAGGTCATCCGCTCGCTTCGCAGCGCTGTTGTGTAGCGGTCCGGCTACGCCTGGGCTTCTGCCGTCGCGGCCGATGCCCCCTCGTCCTCGTCGTGGTACTTCGCGAGCAGTTCCTTCTCCCTGGCGAACTTCGGGAAGGCGAAGAACACCAGAACGCCGCCGAGGATCACGGCGATGCATCCCGCGAGGTACGCCCAGTCCTGGCCCCGCTCGAACGACTCCCGCGCTGCCTGAATGATCTGCGTCGAGTACTGCGGATACTGCTGCGCGATGTTCTCGGCTCCCGCGAACGACTGGGTCAGCTGGGCCTGCACCGACGAGGTGATCTGGCCCTTGTTGGGCGCAGTGCTGATGAGGTTGGCGAACGCCGATGCGTACCCCGCGGTGAGGAGCGCGCCGAGTATGGACTGCATGATCGCGCCACCGAGGTCGCGCTGCAGGTCTGCGGTTCCGGATGCCATGCCTGCCCGACGCACCGGCACAGCGCCGGTGAGCGACCGCGAGGCCGGGGTGCCCGCCAACCCGACGCCTGCGCCGACGAACGCGTAGCCGAGGCCGACCGCCCAGTAGCCGACATTCGACGTCCAGAGGATCAGCATGGTGAGGAAGCCGAGCAGCACCGCCGCGTATCCGAGCAGCAGCGTGAAACGTGCCCCCCTCGCCTCGACGAGCTTGGCGGAGCGCGGTGCGAGCAGCACCATGAAGATCGCGGCGGGCAGAATGGCGAAGCCCGACTCGAGCGTCGAATAGCCGAGCACGTTCTGCAGGTACTGCTGGCCGACGAACATCGCCCCCATCAGCGAGCCGAACACGATGATGCCCGCGCAGGCGGCGACCCAGAAGATCGGCCGCGCCGCCACCTTGAGGTCGTACAGCGGGTTCTTCGCGAGGCGCTGGCGGATGACGAAGGCGATCAGGGCGGCGACGCCGATGATGGTCAGGCCGAGCACGAGTGTGCCCGAGTCGGGCACGGCTGCGAAGTTGATCGCCAGGATGATGCCGCCGACGACGAGGACGGAGAGGATGCCGCCGAGATTGTCGACCCGCTCCGTCGACTCGTTCACGTGGTTGGGCACCAGCCTGATGATCAGCGGCACGGCAACGATGATGAGGGGAAGGGTCACGAGGAACACCGATCCCCAGTGGAAGAACTCGAGCAGGATGCCCGACAGAAGCGGACCCAGCGCCGAGATCGCGCCGCCCGTCGCCGACCACAGCGCGATCGACCTGGTGCGCTTCGCCCCCGACCACAGCGCCGTGATCAACGCCAGGGTCGTCGGATACGCCATGCCGGCGGCGAGCCCGCCGATGATGCGAGCCACGATGAGCACGTCGACGTTCCAGGCGAACGCCGCGAGCAGGCACGCGGGCAGCGACAGCAGCACCCCGATCAGCAGCATCATCTTGCGGCCGTACCGGTCGCCGACCGCTCCGAGCCAGAGCACCGACGCCGCAAGCCCCAGCGAGTAGCCGACTGCGACGAGGTTGAGCTCGGTCTGCGAGGCGTCGAAGGCCTTGCCGATGTCGGGGAGCGCGACGTTGGCGACCGAGAGCGGCAGGTTGGCCACCGCTGCCACGAGGATCAGTGTCGCCAGAATGCCGCCGGCTTTCGCCGGCGCGTCGGTAGTGGTCGTCATGGAAGGCTCCCCCCTGAGTGCGCGGCACTTTCGCGCGGTGTCAGTATGTCAGGAGGCGGTTTCCCCGGCACCACCCTTTTTCAGTGAACCGGCGCCCGCTTTTCGCCGATCTCCGCCGGGATCGCTACGCGCTCACGTCCGCCGGATCGTGCAGGTGCGCCCCACCGCGGTAGCGCGCGCCGAAGTGCGACTCGGGCAGCCGCGCATTGCCTGCGCCGAACAGCCGTTCCCGCAACGTTCCGCTGCGCTCGCCCTCGTCGGGCATCCGTCCTCGCCTCCGCAGCTCAGGGATGACCAGCTCGGCGAAATCCCGCGCGGTGTCGAACGTGTGGTACTGCCGCAGGTTGATGCCGTCGAGACCGTCCTCGTCGAGCCAGCGCTCGATCTCGTCTGCGACCGTCTTCACGTCGCCGACAGCCAGGAAACGGTCGTTGCGGTTGCCGGCGATGAAGTCCAGCGCCTCACCGACCGTCTTGTCCATGGGCAGGAACGGCACCTTCTCAGCAGGGAACTCGGCGCACTCGAGCGCCTCGGCCACCGTGATGTCCCGCGGGAAGGCGGTGAGGTCCACCGGCAGGCTGCTGTGGGCGAGGATGCCGTCGAGGCTGGCATTCTCGCGGTAGAGCCGCCACTTGTCCTCTGCCTCCTCCTGCGTGCGACCGACGATGACGCCCGCCATCGCGATGAACTTCACGGCGTCATCCGGTCGCCCGTTGCGCACGGCCGCGGCGCGCATCCCGTCGGCGTTGCGCCGGAAGTCGGCACTCGTGCGTCCGCCCGTGAAGACGACCTCGGCGTGCTTGCCGGCGAACTCGATGCCGGCCGGCGACCCGGTCGCCTGGAAAAGCACCGGCGTGCGCTGCGGTGAAGGATGCACGAGGTGGGGACCGGCGACGCGGTACCGCTCCCCCACGTGGTCGATGTACCGCACCTTGGTCGGATCGCTGAAGACCTTGGCCACACGATCGGCGACGACGGCTCCGTCATCCCACGATCCCTCCCACAGCTTGTAGAGCACGTCGAGGTACTCGTCCGCGTAGCGGTAGCGGTCGTCGTGCGGGATCTCGCCGTCGAGGCCGAAGTTGCGGGCCGCATTCGGCAGGTACGACGTGACGACGTTCCAGCCGACCCGGCCCCTGGTCAGGGTCGACATGCGCCTGGCGAACGCGAAGGGCGGCTCGTAGCTGGTCGAGAACGTGACGCCGAAGCCGAGCCGATCGGTGACAGCGGCCATGGCGGGGATGAGCAGCAGGGGGTCGAGGTTGAGGATCTGCAGCCCCTCGCGCAGAGACGTCTCCGGCCCGTCGCGGAAGACGTCGTACGCTCCGACGACGTCAGCGAGGAAGATGCCGTCGAATCCGCCGTGCTCGGCCAACCGGGCAAGCTCGAGCCAGTAGTCGAGGTCGGCGAAGCGCTCCCGGTTGTTGCCGGGGAGCGGCCAGAGGCCGTGAGTGATGTGGAGTGCCGGATGTCAGTGTCAGGTGCGCTGCGCAGGCACCGGCTCGCGCACCATCACCTCGTCGACGAGACGCCACGCCGTCTCGATCGGCACATCGGGTATCGAGTACCTGTGCCGCCCGGCCGCCGTCGTCGCGATGAGCGTCGCGAGCCCTGCACGACGCTGGAACAGCGAGCGCCGCACGGTGAAGCCGATGATCCCCGACGTCTCGAGCACGACGCGCTTGCGACTCAGCGATCCGGATCGGGCGATGAGCAGCCCTGGCATCAGAGCGTGGCCGAGTCCTCGCCACCTGTCTTCGGCGAGCAGCATCGCGGCGGGCACGATCGCGGCGAACGCGATCCAGACCAGTGGGCTGACGTAGCCGAGCAGCTGCAGCAGGAGTGCGATCGCCGCGATCAGCACGACGCCGGTCGTCGCACGCGTGTATCGCCTGCGGTGGGCGCGCGGCCCGTGCCGGGTGAGCTCGAGCGTGAGGGGCGCCTCGTCGCCGAGGACCGCTGTCGCGACGCGCAACGCGTCGTCGCGCGGACCTGCGGGCTCGATCACCACGATGCCGGCGCGCTCGCGGCCCAGCCCCGTCATGATCGCGTGAGCGGATGCCCCGCGCACCGCCCTCAGCGACAGCGGCTCCCCCAGGCTGACGCCGCGAAGTCGCCGCTCGTCGAGTGTCACCTGGCGGGTGCGCAGCAGACCGTGGCTGACGTGCAGCGTCGTGGCATCCGACCGCCAGATCGCGAAGCCGCTGAACGCCAGCACGTAGCGCACCAGGGCGATGATCGACGCGGCGACGACGAGCACGAACGCGCCCCCGATGATCGCCTCGAGAAGCGGGATGCGCGACACGGTATGGATCGAGTCGCGCACGACCTGCAGCCTCAGCAGTAGACCGCCGTCGAAGAACTGCAGCTCGAGCACGAAGAACGCCGCGACGAAGAGGGATGCCACCCCGGTGAGCGTGAACGGGGCGTAGCGCGCCCACGACCAGCGCCACCCGCTGAAGTTGCGGCCGGCAGACTCTGCCGGGTCTTCGTCGTCTGCGACCGCGAGTGCGTCGGCCTTGCGCAGCAGCTCGGCTCGCAGCGCGGGCACGTCGCCTGCGGCGATCCCGTCGAAGTCGAGGCCGTCCTGTCCGTGCGATGCACTGGTGCCCACCTTCACGACGGCGAGGCCCACCATGCGGTGGAGGAGGGTGGCGTCGACGTCGACCGAGCGGATGCGCTCGCGGGGAACCGACAGCATCCTTCGATTCAGGAGCCCCCTCCGCACCTGCACGTGCGTCGGCGTGATGCGGTAGCTCGTCGTGACCCAGCGCAGGATGCCCACCACGACGCCGAGCGCGGACAGCGCGTAGGTCCACCACGGTTCACCGCCGACCGAGCCCGCCACGACCGCGAGCAGCAGGATCGGCAGGTACCTGATGAGCTCGCGCACCGGGTGCACGAGCAGCATGCGGGCGTTCAGGCGGCGCCATGCCGTGTCGTCATCCACCGGCCTGCTTTCGACGGGCCCCGCCGTCTCCGGCCCGGCCGGCTCGGCGGCCGGTGAGTCGCTCACGTCGCATCGCCCTTCGTCTGCTGGGCGACGGCCGCGAGGGTTGCGACGACATCGCGCGCCACCGCGTCATCGAGCGCGTGGATGCTGAGTGCTCCCGCCGACGACGCGGTGGTGACGGTGACGGTGGTGAGTCCGTAGATGCGGTGCAGGAACCCGCGCCGCGTGTCGACCGTCTGCAGCCTTGCGATCGGGGCGACGCGGGTCTCCTGCGTCAGCCATCCGCTGCGAACGAAGACGGCGTCTTCCGTGATCTCCCAGCGATGAACCCGGTAGCGCCACTTCGGCATGATCGAGACGTGCACGACCGCCACCACGAAGGTCACCGCGAGACCGGCGAGGTGCAGAGGCGCGGTCCACGCGTTCGCGATGAGCATCCAGACCAGCTGGAGGCACACGAACACGACCCACCCGACGATGGCGTTCCAGGTCCAGAACGCCACCGCGCGGGTGCTCGGTCGGCCGACAGGGTCGTGGATGATGCGCGAGACGCGCCCTGCAGGCTCGGCGGTCGACATGGCAGGTCAGGCCTTGCGCATGTAGGCGCGCACCGTGAGGGGCGCGAACACGGCGACGATCACCGCGGCACCGAGCAGAGAGGTCCAGAAATCCATGCCGATCGTCCCATTGTTGGCCAGGTCACGCACGGCCGTGACGAGGTGCGAGATCGGATTGATGTTCGCAAACCACTGTAGCCACGGGGGCAGCGACGAGACAGGGACGTAGGCGTTCGACAGGAAGGTCAGCGGGAAGAGGATGAGCATCGAGATGCCCTGGACGCTGGATGCCGTGCGCGCGATCACCCCGAAGAACGCGAAGATCCAGCTGATCGCCCACGAGCAGGCGATGACCAGCAGGCCAGCCAGCACGACGTTGGCGATGCCGCCTGCCGGGTGGTAGCCGATGATGAAGCCCATCACGAAGGTGAGCGTCGTGGCGATCGCGTACCGAACGGTGTCGGCGAGCAGCGCGCCCGACAGCGGTGCGATGCGTGCGATCGGAAGCGATCTGAACCGGTCGAACACGCCCTTGTCCATGTCTTCGCGCAGCTGCACGCCGGTGACCACCGAGGTGGTGATGACGGTCTGCACGAGGATGCCGGGGATGAGCGTCGGCAGGTAGTTCTGCACATTGCCGGCGATCGCGCCGCCGAACAGGTACGCGAACATCAGCGTGAAGATGATCGGCTGCACGGTGACGTCGACGAGCTGCTCTGGCGTACGACGGATCTTGACGATGCCGCGGTACGCCATCGTGAACGTGTTGCGCACGGTCTGGGTGAGGCTCGTGTAGTTCTTGAGCTTGCGCTCGGACGGCGGGACGATGCGTCCCGGCGTCGAGGTCGTGGATGACGGAGCGATGGCGCTCATGCGTTCACCTTCTCTTTCGCGTCGGCGTCCGGCGTCGACTCGTTCTGATCGGCCGCGTCGTGGCCTGTGATGGTGAGGAAGACCTCGTCGAGGCTCGGCTTCTGCACGCTCATCTCCGTGAGGTGGATGCCGGCCTCCCGGAACATCACGAGCAGGTCGGTGACGCGGTCGGGGTCTGCCATCGGGGCCGTGATCCGAGCCGCCTCGGGCGAGAGCGTTCCCCGCACGCCGAGCACCTGCTCGATGGCGCGAAGTGCGTCATCCGTGTCCGCAGGATCTTCGATCCGAAGCTGCAGGGCAGAGGTTCCGACGGACGCCTTCAGTTCGTCGGCGGTGCCCTCGGCAACGACGCGTCCGCGGTCGATCACGGCGATGCGGTCGGCGAGCTGATCCGCCTCGTCGAGGTACTGGGTGGTCAGCAGAATGGTGGATCCGCTGGAGACGAGCTCGCGGATGGTGTCCCACATCTGACC